>NZ_JBVHVT010000097.1:0-32183 GCF_055564695.1 Streptomyces sp. NPDC029014 | reverse complement strand
ATCGCGGATCCTTTTCCCCCACCTTCTTTTCTTCCGTTCTGCTCTTTGGCGGGGGTGGTTGAAGAGAGTTTCTCGGGCGGGGGGGGCCCCCCCCCCCCCCCCCCCCCCCCCCCCCCCCCAACCCCGTGTCGGCGGCGAGCACTTGCCGGACCGGCACACCGCTCCGGGCTCCAGCCGCTTCCCGGTCCGGCCCACAGGTCCGTGCGGCAGAATGCACCGCATGACGACTACAGGCGACAAGACCGTGCGGACCGTCGGCGCGAGCCGGGCCCTGGCCTGGCTGCTGGTGATCACCGGCGCGGCCGGGCTGCTGGCGGCCTGGGTGATCACGATCGACAAGTTCAAGCTGCTCGAGGACCCGAACTTCACGCCGGGCTGCAGCCTCAACCCGGTCGTCTCCTGCGGCAGCATCATGAAGAGCGAGCAGGCGGCGGTGTTCGGCTTCCCGAACCCGATGCTCGGCCTCGTCGCCTACGGCATCGTGATCTGCGTCGGCATGAGCGTGCTGGCCGGGGCCCGCTTCCGGCCCTGGTACTGGCTGACCTTCAACGCCGGCTGCCTCTTCGGCGTCGTCTTCTGCGCCTGGCTGACCTACCAGTCGCTGTACAGCATCAACGCCCTGTGCCTGTGGTGCTCCCTGGCCTGGGTCGCCACGATCTTCATGTTCTGGTACGTCACCGCGCACAACGTCCGCGAGGGCATGCTGCCCGCCCCGGGCTGGCTGCGCGGCTTCCTCGACGAGTTCACCTGGGTGCTGCCGGTCCTGCACGTCGGGATCATCGGCATGCTGATCCTGACCCGCTGGTGGGACTTCTGGACCTCCTGAGCCGCTCCCGGGCTGTCGGCGGGAGCGCTTAGGCTTCCCGTGTGGAACCAGACCTGTTCACCGCCGCAGCCGAAGAGCGCCAGGAGAAGGACCCGGCGAGCTCCCCGCTCGCCGTCCGGATGCGCCCGCGCAACCTGGACGAGGTCGTCGGCCAGCAGCACCTGCTGAAGCTCGGCTCGCCGCTGCGACGGCTGGTCGGGGAGGGCGCGGGCGGTCCGGCCGGCCCGTCGTCGGTGATCTTGTGGGGCCCGCCCGGCATCGGCAAGACCACCCTCGCGTACGTGGTGAGCCAGGCGACGCAGAAGCGCTTCGTGGAGCTGTCCGCCATCACCGCGGGCGTGAAGGAGGTTCGGGCGGTCATCGACGGCGCCCGGCGCGCGGCCGGCGGGTACGGCAAGGAGACCGTCCTCTTCCTCGACGAGATCCACCGCTTCAGCAAGGCCCAGCAGGACTCGCTGCTGCCTGCCGTGGAGAACCGCTGGGTGACGCTGATCGCGGCGACGACGGAGAACCCGTACTTCTCGGTCATCTCCCCGCTGCTGTCGCGCTCGCTGCTGCTGACCCTGGAACCGCTGACCGACGACGACCTGAGCGCCCTGATGCGCCGGGCCCTGACCGAGGAGCGGGGCCTGGGCGGGGCCGTCTCCCTCCCGGCGGACGCCGAGGCGCACCTGCTGCGGATCGCGGGCGGGGACGCCCGACGGGCCCTGACGGCGCTGGAGGCCGCCGCCGGTGCGGCGCTGGCCAAGGGCGAGGACGACATCAGCCTGAAGACGGTCGAGGAGACGGTCGACCGGGCGGCCGTGGCCTACGACCGGGACGGCGACCAGCACTACGACGTGGCGAGCGCGCTGATCAAGTCGATCCGCGGCTCGGACGTGGACGCGGCCCTGCACTACCTGGCCCGGATGATCGAGGCGGGGGAGGACCCGCGGTTCATCGCCCGGCGGCTGATGATCTCAGCGAGCGAGGACATCGGCCTGGCGGATCCGACGGCCCTGCCGCTCGCGGTGGCCGCGGCCCAGGCGGTGGCGATGATCGGCTTCCCGGAGGCGGCGCTGACCCTGTCGCACGTGACGATCGCACTGGCGCTGGCCCCGAAGTCGAACACGGCGACGACCGCGATCGGTGCGGCGCTCGCGGACGTCCGGGCGGGCCTGGCGGGGACGGTGCCGGCGCACCTGCGGGACGGGCACTACAAGGGCGCGGCGAAGCTGGGGCACGCGGTGGGCTACGTGTACCCGCACGACGTGCCGGGCGCCATCGCGGCGCAGCAGTACGCCCCGGACGCGGTGCACGGCAAGCGGTACTACGAGCCGACGCGCTACGGCGCGGAGGCGCGGTACGCGGACGTGGTGGAGAAGGTCCGCGAGCGGCTGCGCGGCTCCTAGCCGGCGGCGGCGAAGAGGTTCTGCATGGCCCGGTGCAGGCCGCGGACGTCGCCGACGGGCGTGGGGAAGTCGAAGCGGGCGTCGAAGGAGGACGCCGAGCGCGGGCAGGTGAAGCGCACGCGCAGGCCGAGCCGGTCCAGGGCGAGGGGGACGGCGGTCAGGCCCGTGCTCTCCCGCGGTCCCAGCAGGGAGCCGAGGTCGGCGATCCGGTCGCGGTGGGCGGCGGCGAGGTGCTGGAGGAGCTCGGTCTCATGGGCGGCGACGGGGTCGGGCTCGGCCGCGGCGAGGTCGTCGGGGTCCACGCGCTCGGCGCCCCACAGGTCGTCCACCGAGATGTCGCCGACCTCCAGCCGCAGCAGCACCCACTGCGGGCTGCCGTGCAGGCGCAGCAGCTCGCCCACGGGGTGGCGCTCGGCGAGCAGCGCGGCGCAGGCGGCGCGTTCCTCGTCGCCGACCCCGGTCAGCCACCCGGCGAGCCACGCGCGGCCTCGGATACGATGGGGCACGGACACCGGCGCCACGTCCGTGATCTCGATCACGGCGGTGAGGTCGTCGTCCTGGGCGTGCGCGGCTGCCCTGGCAGCCTTGGAATCCCCTGATACCAGGAGAATCACGTCCCCGTCCGGGGTGACGGTCGCAGCGGCCGGCATCCCCGTCCACCACTCTCCCTGGTCACGAGCACCGGGCAGGGTGAGGGATACTGAGGCGTTGGACTCTACGAGGGTTCGTACGCGTTCGGCTCCGGTGAGCTGCCGAACGCCTTCCCTGGGACGCGGCTGACCTTGCCTATCGTCGTCGAAAGCGGATTCCGTTTCGTTGGAATCCGAACTCCGATGCGCACTGGGCAGGGGGATCCCATGCGGTCGAGACATTACGTCCTCCTCGATAAGGTAAGCCTCACCTAACTTACATGGAGGTAGGTTCCCCGTGAACCAGAAGCGACCCAAGGTCAAGAAGTCGCGCGCTCTCGGCATCGCCCTGACGCCGAAGGCCGTCAAGTACTTCGAGGCCCGCCCCTACCCGCCGGGCGAGCACGGCCGTGGCCGCAAGCAGACCTCGGACTACAAGGTCCGTCTGCTCGAGAAGCAGCGTCTGCGCGCTCAGTACGACATCTCCGAGCGTCAGATGGCCCGCGCGTACGACCGCGCGAAGAAGGCCGAGGGCAAGACGGGCGAGGCGCTGGTCGTCGAGCTCGAGCGTCGTCTCGACGCCCTGGTCCTGCGTTCGGGCATCGCCCGCACCATCTACCAGGCCCGCCAGATGGTCGTCCACGGCCACATCGAGGTCAACGGCGCGAAGGTCGACAAGCCGTCGTTCCGTGTCCGCCCGGACGACGTCATCACCGTTCGCGAGCGCAGCCGCGAGAAGGTTCCGTTCCAGATCGCCCGTGAGGGTGGCTACGCAGGCGAGGGCGAGACCCCGCGCTACCTGCAGGTCAACCTGAAGGCCCTGGCCTTCCGCCTGGACCGCGACCCGAACCGCAAGGAAATCCCGGTCATCTGCGACGAGCAGCTCGTCGTCGAGTACTACGCCCGCTGATCATTCGGCAGGCGTAGCCCCACAGGCTGGTCAGCCCGCCGGCTCCCCCTCGGGGGAGCCGGCGGGCTTCCTGTTTTCCGGCCCCCGCCGACGGGGCACCCCGCCCGCGGGCCCCGACCGGCCCCGGGGCAAGATTGTTTCCGGAGTCCCGTGGGCCCGCGAGCCGGGATTTCCGGTACGGCTGCGTATCTCCGGCGCGATAGGGTCGGAGAACGACTTTTCTACGTAGCGATCAACATGCAGAGAGCGGTGCAACGTGTCCGGTGGAGAGGTGGCCGGGATCCTCGTGGCCGTCTTCTGGGCAATTCTGGTCTCCTTCCTGGCCGTGGCGCTGGTGAGGCTGGCCCAGGTGCTCAAGGCGACCACCAAGCTGGTGGCCGAGGTGACCGACCAGGCCGTCCCGCTGCTGGCGGACGCCTCCACGACCGTCCGCTCCGCGCGCACCCAGCTCGACCGGGTCGACGCCATCGCCAGCGACGTCCAGGAGGTCACCTCCAACGCGTCCGCGCTGTCGTCCACCGTGGCCTCCACCTTCGGCGGCCCGCTGGTCAAGGTCGCCGCCTTCGGCTACGGGGTCCGCAAGGCCCTGGGCCGGACCCAGGAGGGTGCGCCGCCCGCCGCTGAGCGACGTACCGTGATCGTTGGACGTACGGTGCCGGCGGCCCGGCGCCGGAAGCAGAAGGGCTGACCCACGCCGATGTTCCGCCGAGCCTTCTGGTTCACCGCCGGCGCAGCCGCCGGCGTGTGGGCCACCAACAAGGTCCACCGCCAGCTCAAGAAGCTGACGCCGGAGAGCCTTGCCGCCCAGGCCGCAGACAAGGCCGTGGAGGCGGGCCACCGCCTCAAGGAGTTCGCCCTCGACGTCAAGGCGGGAATGTCCCAGCGCGAGGACGAGCTGAATGACGCACTGGGGCTGCACCAGGACCCCGACCGGCCGGGCAGTGTCACCGCCCTCCCCGGGCCGCGGCGACTGCAGGCCCTCGAGAACGACCCGCACCGCGGGACCACCCGACCGAACTTCTCCCACATCAACCGGAATGAGGACCACTGATGGAGTCGGCTGAGATTCGCCGCCGCTGGCTGAGCTTCTTCGAGGAGCGCGGTCACACCGTCGTCCCTTCGGCGTCGCTCATCGCGGACGACCCGACTCTGCTCCTGGTCAACGCGGGCATGGTCCCGTTCAAGCCGTACTTCCTCGGTGAGACCAAGCCGCCCGCCCCGCGGGCCACCAGCGTGCAGAAGTGCGTCCGTACCCCGGACATCGAAGAGGTCGGCAAGACCACCCGCCACGGCACGTTCTTCCAGATGTGCGGCAACTTCTCCTTCGGCGACTACTTCAAGGAAGGCGCCATCAAGCTGGCCTGGGAGCTGCTCACCGCGCCCCAGGACAAGGGCGGCTACGGCCTGGAGCCGGAGAAGCTCTGGATCACCGTCTACCTCGACGACGACGAGGCCGAGACGATCTGGCGCGACGTGATCGGCGTCCCCGCCGAGCGCATCCAGCGCCTGGGCAAGAAGGACAACTTCTGGTCCATGGGCGTGCCCGGCCCCTGCGGCCCCTGCTCCGAGATCAACTACGACCGCGGCCCCGAGTTCGGCGTCGAGGGCGGCCCCGCCGTCAACGACGAGCGGTACGTGGAGATCTGGAACCTCGTCTTCATGCAGTACGAGCGGGGCGCCGGCGACGGCAAGGAGGACTTCCCGATCCTCGGTGACCTGCCGTCGAAGAACATCGACACGGGCCTCGGCCTCGAGCGCCTGGCGATGATCCTGCAGGGCGTGCAGAACATGTACGAGACCGACACCCTGCGCGTCGTCATGGACAAGGCCACCGAGCTGACCGGCGTCCGCTACGGCCAGGCCAAGGACACCGACGTCTCGATGCGCGTGGTCGCCGACCACATGCGCACCTCCGCCATGCTCATCGGCGACGGCGTCACCCCCGGCAACGAGGGCCGCGGCTACGTGCTGCGCCGCATCATGCGCCGCGCCATCCGCAACATGCGCCTCATGGGTGCCACCGGCCCCGTGGTCAAGGAGCTCATCGACGTCGTGATCGACACGATGGGCCAGCAGTACCCGGAGCTCGTCACCGAGCGCAAGCGCATCGAGACCGTGGCCCTCGCCGAGGAGGCCGCGTTCCTGAAGGCCCTCAAGGGCGGCACCAACATCCTCGACACCGCCGTGACCGAGACCAAGGCCGCCGGCGGCACGGTCCTCTCCGGCGACAAGGCGTTCCTGCTCCACGACACCTGGGGCTTCCCGATCGACCTCACCCTGGAGATGGCCGCCGAGCAGGGCCTTTCCGTGGACGAGACCGGCTTCCGCCGCCTGATGCAGGAGCAGCGCGACCGCGCCAAGGCCGACGCCAAGGCCAAGAAGACCGGCCACGCCGACGTCTCCGCCTACCGGGAGATCGCCGACACCGCCGGCGGCACCGAGTTCACCGGCTACGCCACCAACCAGGGCGAGGCCACCATCGTGGGCATGCTCGTCAACGGCGTCTCCGCGCCCGCCGCCTCCGAGGGCGACGAGGTCGAGGTCGTCCTCGACCGCACCCCGTTCTACGCCGAGGGCGGCGGCCAGCTCGCCGACCAGGGCCGCATCAAGCTCGACACCGGCGCCGTCATCGAGGTCCGCGACGTCCAGCAGCCGGTCCCCGGCGTCTCCGTCCACAAGGGCTCCGTCCAGGTCGGCGAGGTGACGGTCGGCGCCTCCGCGTACGCCGCCATCGACATCAGGCGCCGCCGGGCCATCGCCCGCGCCCACTCGGCCACGCACCTGACCCACCAGGCGCTGCGCGACGCCCTCGGCCCGACCGCCGCCCAGGCCGGTTCCGAGAACAGCCCCGGCCGCTTCCGCTTCGACTTCGGTTCGCCGAACGCCGTCCCCGGCACGGTCCTCACCGACGTCGAGCAGAAGATCAACGACGTGCTCTCGCGTGAGCTGGAGGTCACGGCCGAGATCATGAGCATCGACGAGGCGAAGAAGCAGGGCGCCATCGCCGAGTTCGGCGAGAAGTACGGCGAGCAGGTCCGCGTCGTCACCATCGGCGACTTCTCCAAGGAGCTGTGCGGCGGCACGCACGTCGGCAACACCGCCCAGCTGGGCCTGGTGAAGCTGCTCGGCGAGTCCTCGATCGGCTCCGGCGTGCGCCGTGTCGAGGCCCTCGTCGGCGTGGACGCCTACAACTTCCTCGCCAAGGAGCACACGGTCGTCGCCCAGCTCCAGGAGCTGGTCAAGGGCCGTTCGGAGGAGCTGCCGGAGAAGATCGCCTCCATGCTCGGCAAGCTGAAGGACGCCGAGAAGGAGATCGAGAAGTTCCGCGCGGAGAAGGTCCTCCAGGCCGCCGCCGGCCTCGCCGAGAACGCCCAGGACATCCGCGGCGTCGCCCTCGTCGTGGGCCAGGTGCCGGACGGCACCGGTGCCGACGACCTGCGCAAGCTGGTCCTCGACGTGCGCGGCCGCATCCAGGGCGACCGCCCGGCCGTCGTGGCGCTGTTCGCCACGGCGGGCGGGCGGCCGCTGACCGTGATCGCCACCAACGAGGCCGCCCGCGAGCGCGGTCTCAAGGCCGGTGACCTGGTCCGTACCGCCGCCAAGACCCTCGGCGGCGGCGGTGGCGGCAAGCCGGACGTGGCCCAGGGCGGCGGTCAGAACCCGGCCGCCGTCCCGGACGCCATCGCCGCGGTCGAGCGCCTGGTCGTGGAGACGGTCTGACCATGACACTGCGCCGCGGTCGCCGTATCGCCATCGACGTCGGGGACGCCCGGATCGGGGTCGCCACCTGCGACCCCGACGGGGTGCTCGCCACACCGGTGGAAACCGTTCCGGGCCGGGACATCCCCTTCGCCCACCGGCGGCTGCGGCAGCTCGTCGAGGAGTACGAACCCCTGGAGGTCGTGGTCGGTCTGCCCCGCTCGCTCAGCGGGCGGGAAGGGCCGGCCGCGGCCAAGGTGCGGGCCTTCGCCACCGAACTCGCCAAGGGCATCAAGCCGGTGGTGGTCCGCCTGGTGGACGAGCGGATGACCACGGTCACCGCGGCCCAGGGCCTGCGGGCCTCCGGCCGCAACGCCAAGAAGGGCCGCTCGGTCATCGACCAGGCCGCCGCCGTGGTGATCCTTCAGAACGCTCTTGAGACCGAACGGGTATCGGGTAATCCGCCTGGCGAGTGCGTCGAAGTGGTTGTCTGATCGCGGTACGGTAACGTTCCGCGAGACGCGGCGACATTCGAACAGTCGTCGCCCACCACTTCAGAGGCGGAACCGGGTGCCTTGGCGGCGCGAGCCATGAGCACTCCGTCTCGCGGCTCTAGGGGATCGATGACTGAATATGGCCGGGGCCCTGGCTCCGAACCGTGGCACCCGGGGGATCCGCTGTACGGCGACCCCGGGTGGAACGGGCACGAGGCCCAGCAGGGCCAGATGCCTTACGGCGGCCCGCAGCAGCAGTATCCGCAGGAGCCGCAGTACCAGCAGCAGTACGCCCAGCACCAGCAGGGCCCGTACCCGGACCAGATGCAGGGCTACCCCGCCCCGCAGCAGGCCCAGCAGATGCACCCGCACGGCCCGCAGCACGCGCACCCGCAGCAGCAACAGCAGCAGACCTACGGCGGCCAGCCCTGGGACACCGGTCAGGGCCAGTACGCCATGGCCGATCCGCAGGCCCAGCAGCCCCAGCAGGTCCCCCAGGCGTACCCGGAGCCGGACCCGCAGGCGCACGACGCCTACCCGGCCGCCGACCCGTACGCAGGCGCGGAGCCCTACGCCCAGCAGCCCGCGGGCGGCTATCCGGGCGAGGCCCCCGACACGTACGGCACCGAGGAGTCCTACCCGCCGCCGGAGCCCCCGGGCCGCCGCCGCCCAGCTCCCGATCCGGAAGCGGAACCCGAGGGCGACGAGGACGACGAGGACGAGGACACCGCCTCGGCGGCCGACGGAGGCCGCGGCGGGCGCCGCGCCGGCCGTTCCAAGGGCAAGGGGAAGGGCAAGGACAAGCCGAAGCGGAGCGGCGCCGCCTGCCTGGTCGCATCCCTCGTGATCGTCGGTCTGGTCGGCGGTGGCGGCTACTACGGCTACAACTACCTCAAGGCGCGGTTCGGCGCGGCCGAGGACTACACGGGCGAGGGCACCTCCGAGTCCGTCGAGGTGCAGATCCCCAACGGTGCCGGGCTCATGGCGATGGGCCGCATCCTCAAGGAGCACGGCGTGGTCGCCAGCACGGAGGCGTTCGTCGCCGCCGCCACGGCGAACACGAGGGGCACCTCCATCCAGCCCGGCGTCTACACGCTCAAGAAGAAGATGTCGGCCGCGGCCGCCGTCAAGGTGATGATCGACCCCTCGAAGCTCAACGTCCTCGTCCTCCCCGAGGGCAAGCGGGCCGTCGAGGTGTACGAGATGATCGACAAGAAGCTCCAGAAGCCCGCGGGCACCACGGCGGAGATCGCCAAGCGCGACCCGAAGGGCCTCGGCCTGCCCGCCTGGGCCGCCGACAACCAGAAGATCAAGGACCCGCTGGAAGGGTTCCTGTTCCCGGCGCGCTACGACGTCACCAAGGAAACGACCCCCGAAACGCTGCTCAAGCAGATGGTCCGGAACGCCAGCGACCAGTACGCGAACCTCGGCTTCGAGGCCAAGGCGAAGTCCCTGGGCCTGGACACCCCGCTCCAGCTGGTCACGGTCGCGAGCCTGGTGCAGGTCGAGGGCAACAAGCACGACGACTACCGCAAGATGTCCGAGGTCATCTACAACCGCCTGAAGAAGACCAACGACGTCACGAACCAGAAGCTCGAGTTCGACTCGACGATCAACTACCTCAAGGGCACGAGCAACATCAACGTCTCCCGCGAGGAGACGCGCAAGCTCGACAACCCCTACAACACCTACCTCTACAAGGGCCTCACCCCGGGACCGATCAGCAACCCGGGCAGCGAAGCCCTCAACGCCGCACTCGACCCCGACAAGGGCGGCTGGATGTTCTTCGTGTCGGTCGACGGAAACACGACGACCTTCACCAAGACCTTCGCCGAACACGAGAAACTGGTCGCGGATTTCAACGCGCGTCAGAAGCAGCAGAAGACCGGCGGGTAGGTAGGAACAGATGTCACGCATACGGGCCGCGGTGCTGGGTTCACCGATCGAGCACTCACTCTCACCGGTGTTGCACCGCGCCGCGTACCAGGAGCTCGGCCTCGCCGACTGGTCCTACGACCGCTTCGAGGTCGACGAGGCCGCGCTCCCCGAGTTCGTCTCCGGCCTCGGCCCCGAGTGGGCCGGACTGTCCCTGACCATGCCGCTCAAGCGGGCGATCATCCCGCTGCTCGACGGCATCAGCGACACCGCCGCCGCCGTCGAGGCGGTCAACACGGTCGTCCTCACCGAGGACGGCCGCCGCCTCGGCGACAACACCGACATCCCCGGGATCGTCGCCGCCCTCCACGAGCGCGGCGTCGACAAGGTGGAGAGCGCCGCCATCCTCGGCGCCGGCGCCACCGCCTCCTCCGCCCTGGCCGCCCTCGCCCGGATCTGCACCGGCGAGGTCACCGCCTACGTCCGCTCGCGGTTGCGCGCCGACGAGATGCTCCAGTGGGGCGAGCGGCTCGGCGTTCCCGTCCGCACCGAGGAGTGGTCGCACGCCGCCGAAGCACTCACCGCCCCCCTGGTGATCGCCACCACTCCGGCCGGCGCCACGGACAAGCTGGTCAGCGCCGTCCCGGACGCCCCCGGCACCCTCTTCGACGTGCTCTACGAGCCCTGGCCGACCGCCCTCGCCGCCGCCTGGTCCGAGCGTGGTGGCCGACTCCTCGGCGGGCTGGACCTGCTGGTCCACCAGGCGGTCCTCCAGGTCGAGCAGATGACCGGCTGCCCCGCCGGGCCGCTGGCCGCGATGCGTGCCGCGGGTGAGGCCGCCCTGCGCGACCGGCACCACTGAATCCCGCACCCCGCGGGCACACCTGATGCACTGCGGCGGCCGATCTTGCCCGGGCACGGCGGCACCGACCAGGGTGGGACGGGTGCACCACCGTCCCGCCAGCTGGACCGGGACCGGCGCACCGGCCCGGACGTGGGAGGATCGGGTATGGCGGGTCCGGGCCGCGCGCCCCCAGCTACCGCTGGGAGGTGCCCCCAGGACCGCGCCGCCGCTGTACCAGGCGCGAGCATGAGGAGCATCGTTGAGCAGGTTGCGTTGGCTGACCGCTGGGGAGTCGCACGGTCCGGCGCTGGTGGCGACGCTGGAGGGGCTTCCCGCCGGCGTTCCGGTGACCACGGAGCTGGTTGCCGACCACCTGGCGCGGCGCCGGCTCGGGTACGGGCGTGGTGCGCGGATGAAGTTCGAGCAGGACGAGGTGACGTTCCTGGGCGGTGTCCGGCACGGGCTGTCCCTGGGCTCGCCCGTCGCCGTGATGGTCGGGAACACCGAGTGGCCGAAGTGGGAGAAGGTCATGTCGGCCGACCCCGTCGACCCCTCGGAGCTGAAGGAGACCGGCCGCAACGCGCCGCTGACCCGGCCGCGCCCGGGCCACGCCGACCTGGCCGGCATGCAGAAGTACGGCTTCGACGAGGCCCGGCCGATCCTGGAGCGCGCCAGCGCCCGTGAGACCGCCGCCCGCGTCGCCCTCGGCGCGGTGGCGCGTTCCTTCCTGAAGGAGGCCGCCGGCATCGAGATCGTCTCGCACGTCGTCGAGCTTGCCGCGGCGAAGGCCCCGTACGGCGTCTACCCGACCCCGGCGGACGTCGAGAAGCTGGACGCCGACCCGGTGCGGTGCCTGGACGCGGACGCCTCGAAGGCGATGGTCGCGGAGATCGACCAGGCCCACAAGGACGGCGACACCCTCGGCGGCGTCGTCGAGGTCCTCGCCTACGGCGTCCCGGTCGGCCTCGGCTCGCACGTCCACTGGGACCGCCGCCTCGACGCCCGCCTCGCCGCGGCGCTGATGGGCATCCAGGCGATCAAGGGCGTCGAGGTCGGCGACGGCTTCGAACTCGCCCGCGTCCCCGGCTCCCAGGCCCACGACGAGATCGTCGCCACCCCCGACGGCATCAAGCGCACCTCCGGCCGCTCCGGTGGCACCGAGGGCGGCCTGACCACCGGCGAGCTGCTGCGCGTCCGCGCCGCGATGAAGCCCATCGCGACCGTCCCGCGCGCCCTGGCCACCATCGACGTCGCCACCGGCGAGGCGGCGGCCGCGCACCACCAGCGCTCCGACGTCTGCGCCGTCCCCGCGGCCGGCATCGTCGCCGAGGCCATGGTCGCGCTGGTCCTCGCGGACGCCGTGGTGGAGAAGTTCGGCGGCGACTCGGTGACCGAGACCCGCCGCAACGTGCAGTCGTACCTCGACAACCTGCAGATCCGGTGACCGGCGGACCTCTGGTCGTCCTCGTCGGCCCCATGGGATCCGGCAAGTCCACGGTGGGGGAGCTGCTGGCCCGGCGGCTCGGCGTCCCCTACCGGGACACGGACGCCGACATCGTGGCGGCCCAGGGCCGTCCCGTCTCGGACATCTTCGTCGACGAGGGCGAGCCGTACTTCCGTGAGCTGGAACGGCAGGCGGTCGCCGCGGCCGTCGCCGAGCACACCGGAGTCCTCGCCCTCGGCGGCGGCGCCGTCCTCGACGAGGGCACCCGCCGGCTGCTGGCCGACCTGCCGGTCGCCTACCTCTCGATGGACGTCGAGGAGGCCGTCCGGCGCGTCGGCCTGGGCGCCGCCCGCCCGCTGCTCGCCGTCAACCCGCGCCGCCAGTGGCGCGAGCTGATGGAGGCCCGCCGCCCCCTGTACACCGAAGTCGCGCGCGTCGAGGTGCCCACCGACGACCGCACCCCCGAAGAGGTCGCCCAGGCGGTCCTCGACGCTCTGGAGTTGAAGGACGTATGACAGACCAGGTGACGCGGATCCACGTCGGCGGAAGCGCCGGCCACGACCCGTACGACGTGCTGGTCGGCCGGCAGCTGCTCGGCGAGCTCGGCGCGCTGATCGGCACCAAGGCCCAGCGGGTCGCCGTGATCCACCCCGAGGCGCTGGCCTCGACCGGCGAGGCCCTGCGCGACGACCTCGCCGACCAGGGCTACGAGGCGATCGCCATCCAGGTGCCGAACGCCGAGGAGGCCAAGACGGCCGAGGTGGCCGCGTACTGCTGGAAGGCGCTCGGCCAGTCCGGCTTCACCCGCACCGACGTGATCGTCGGCGTCGGCGGCGGGGCCACCACCGACCTGGCCGGCTTCGTCGCGGCCACCTGGCTGCGCGGCGTGCGCTGGATCGCCGTGCCGACCACCGTCCTCGCGATGGTCGACGCGGCCGTCGGCGGCAAGACCGGCATCAACACGGCCGAGGGCAAGAACCTGGTGGGCTCCTTCCACCCGCCCGCCGGCGTGCTGTGCGACCTCGCGGCGCTCGAATCGCTGCCGGTCAACGACTACGTCAGCGGCCTCGCCGAGATCATCAAGGCCGGCTTCATCGCCGACCCCGCCATCCTCGACCTGATCGAGGAGGACCCGGCCGCCGCCCGCACCCCGGACGGTCCGCACACCGCGGAGCTCATCGTCCGCTCCATCCAGGTCAAGGCGGACGTCGTCTCCAGCGACCTGAAGGAGTCGGGCCTGCGGGAGATCCTCAACTACGGCCACACCCTCGCGCACGCCATCGAGAAGAACGAGCGCTACAAGTGGCGGCACGGCGCGGCCGTCTCGGTCGGCATGGTCTTCGCCGCCGAACTCGGCCGGCTCGCGGGCCGCCTGGACGACGCCACCGCCGAACGGCACAAGCAGATCCTGGCTTCTGTCGGCCTGCCGCTCACCTACCGCGGCGACCAGTGGCCCAAGCTGCTCCAGACCATGCAGGTCGACAAGAAGTCCCGCGGCAACCTGCTGCGCTTCATCGTCCTCGACGGCCTGGCCAAGCCGACCGTGCTGGAGGGCCCCGACCCGGCGCACCTGATCGCCGCCTACGGCGAGGTGTCGGCATGACCCGCCGGGTCCTGGTGCTGAACGGCCCCAACCTCGGCCGGCTCGGCTCCCGCGAGCCCGACGTGTACGGGGCCACCTCGTACGCCGGGCTCGTCGAGACCTGCCGGGAGCTGGGCGCGGAGCTCGGCTTCGACGTCGAGGTCCGCGAGACCAACGACGAGGGCGAGATGATCCGTTGGCTCCACGAGGCGGCCGACGGGAAGGTCCCGGTGGTCATCAACCCCGGTGCGTTCACGCACTACTCGTACGGCATGCGGGACGCGGCCGCCCAGCGCACCGCCCCCCTGATCGAGGTGCACATCTCGAACCCGTACGCCCGGGAGGAGTTCCGGCACACGTCCGTCATCGCCTCGGTGGCGACGGGCACGGTGGCGGGCTTCGGGATCGGCTCGTACCGGCTGGCGCTGCGGGCCCTCGCGGACGAAGTCGACCGCTGACGGTGCTGGTGGGCGGCACCGCCGCAGTCATATAACGTTCTCGCATCAGTGGGTGGAACGAGACGGAGTGGCAGCGGATGCACCAGGGAGTGGGGGCGGCCGGCAGCGGTGGCTGGGGCCCGCCGGGACACCAGCCGGCGGTGCCCCCGCAGCCGCCGATACCGCCCGCGCAGGGCTGGCCCCCGCCCCCGCACCCGCACCCGCAGGTGCCGCCGCACCTGCCGCCGCCCGGGTCGGACGCCACCGGCCACATCCCGCTGCCGCCCGTCGCGGCCGCTCCCGTCCCCGCAGCCGCCGGGCCGGGGGCGGGCGGCGGCACGGGCACGGCCGTGCTGGCCGTCCTGCTCATCGGGCCGGCCGGCGCCGGCAAGACCACGGTCGCCCGGCACTGGGCGGGCTCGCGGCCCGTGCCCACCGCGCACATCAGCCTCGACGACGTCCGCGAGTGGGTCTGCTCGGGCTTCGCCGACCCCCAGGCCGGCTGGAACGACCAGTCCGAGGCCCAGTACCGGCTGGCCCGCCGCACCTGCGGCTTCGCCGCCCGCAACTTCCTGGCCAACGGGATCTCCTGCATCCTCGACGACGCCGTCTTCCCCGACCGCCCCGTCGTGGGCCTCGGCGGATGGAAGCGCCACGTCGGCCCGGCCCTGCTGCCGGTGGTGCTGCTGCCCGGCCTGGAGATCGTCCTGGAGCGCAACGCCCAGCGCTCGGGCAACCGCCGCCTCTCCGACGAGGAGGTCGCCCGGATCCACGGCCGGATGGCCGGCTGGTACGGCTCCGGCCTGCCGATCATCGACAACTCCGACCTGGACGTGGAGGGCACCGCCCGGGCCATGGACGAGGCCCTGGCCCGCGCGATCACCGCCTCCGCCTTCTGACCCGCCGCCCGCCCGGGGCCGGCCCCGGACGGAGGTGCCCACCGGGCCGGATGCGCCGGTCGCTCGTAGTCTCGAAGACATGTCAGACGTGTACGCGGCCCGCCGTGGCCTGCTTCGCGACCGCTGTGCCGCCGCCGGGAACGCCGCCGCACTGATCACGCGTCCGGCGAACGTCCGCTACCTCGCCGGGGGATCCCCGCGCGGCGCCGTCCTGCTCGTCGGACCGGGAGCCGAGGACACCCTGTTCACCGTCGGGCCGCCCACCGGGGAGCTCGACGAGGGACGCCTCGACGAACGGCTCGCGGTCAGCACCCTGCCCACCCCGGGCGCCGACGCCGCGGTCGCCGCCGCCGACCTGGCCGGATCGGCGAACACCGAGTCCCTCGCGGTCGAGGAGCACCACCTCACCGTGGCCCGGCACCGCGCCCTGGGATCCGTCGCGCCCAAGCTGAGGCTCACCGACCTCGGCACCGCCGTGGAACAGCAGCGCCTGGTCAAGGACGAGGAGGAGATCGCCTGCCTGCGGATCGCCGCCGAGATCGCCGACCAGGCCCTGGGCGAACTGCTGGAGTCGATCCTCGTCGGCCGCACCGAACGCCACCTGGCCCTGGAACTGGAGCGCCGGCTCGTCGACCACGGGGCCGACGGCCCGGCCTTCCCGACCTCCGTCGGCACCGGGCCCCACTCCGGGCGTTCCCGGCACCGGCCCTCCGACCGCCGCGTCGAGGAGGGCGACTTCCTCTCCGTGTGCCTCGGGGCGAACTACCGCGGCTACCGCTGCGAGATCGGCCGGACCTTCGTGATCGGCACCAGCCCCGCCGACTGGCAGATCGAGCTGTACGACGTCGTCTTCGCCGCCCAGCGGGCCGGGCGGGAGGCCCTGCTGCCCGGAGCCGCCTACCGGGACGTGGACCGTGCGGCCCGCTCCGTCCTCGACTCCGCGGGCCACGGGGAGGCCCTCGCGCCCTCGACCGGGCACGGAGTCGGCCTGGAAATCGACGAGGACCCGCAGCTTGCACCTACGGCAATGGGTAAACTGGACGCTTGCGTGCCGGTCACCGTCGAACCGGGGGTCCACCTCCCGGGCCGGGGCGGAGTCCGGATCGATGACACGCTCGTCGTACGCCCCGAGGCGGACGGCGGTCCCGAGCTACTCACCATTACGACCAAGGAGCTGCTCGCACTGTAGTCCGGTGTGCCGGGCTAAGGCGCGCACCCCTGGCCTTCCAGTGCAGGAGATTCCGCAACCGTGGCTTCCACGAACGACCTCAAGAACGGCATGGTGCTCAAGCTCGACGGTGACCAGCTCTGGTCCGTCGTCGAGTTCCAGCACGTCAAGCCCGGCAAGGGCCCGGCCTTCGTGCGCACCAAGCTCAAGAACGTGCTCTCCGGCAAGGTCGTCGACAAGACCTTCAACGCGGGCGTGAAGGTCGAGACCGCCACCATCGACCGCCGCGACATGCAGTTCTCGTACATGGACGGCGACTACTTCGTCTTCATGGACATGCAGACGTACGACCAGCTGCACGTCGACCGCAAGGCCGTCGGCGACGCCGCCAACTTCCTCATCGAGGGCTTCACCGCCTCCGTGGCCCAGCACGAGGGCTCGGTGCTCTACGTCGAGCTCCCGGCCGCGGTCGAGCTGACCATCCAGCACACCGACCCGGGCGTCCAGGGCGACCGCTCCACCGGCGGCACCAAGCCGGCGACCCTGGAGACCGGCCACGAGATCCAGGTCCCCCTCTTCGTCACCACGGGCGAGAAGGTCAAGGTCGACACCCGCACCAGCGACTACCTCGGCCGGGTGAGCAGCTAACCGTGGCTGCCCGCAGCAACGCGCGCAAGCGCGCCTTCCAGATCCTCTTCGAGGCCGACCAGCGCGGGGTGCCCGTGCGCGAGGTCCTCGCGGACTGGGTCCGCCACGCGCGGTCGGACGACCGGCAGCCGCCGGTCAACGCCTTCACGATGGACCTCGTCGAGGGCTACGCCGACAAGGTGAACCGCATCGACGACCTGATCGTCACCTACGCCGTGGACTGGGAGCTCGACCGCATGCCGGTCGCCGACCGGAACATCCTGCGGCTCGGTGCGTACGAGCTGATCTGGGTGGACGACACCCCGGACGCCGTGGCCATCGACGAGGCCGTGCAGCTGGCCAAGGAGTTCTCCACGGACGAGTCGCCCGCGTTCGTCAACGGCCTCCTGGCCCGCTTCAAGGACCTGAAGCCGAGCCTGCGCCGGGGCGAGTAGAGCCCTCGGCAGCCGCCGGCACGACGCAGGGGCCCGCAGCGCAGCAGCGCAGCGGGCCCCTTCGTCCGTCCGCTCCCGCGCCCGTCGCAAGGCGTACGGTGCCACGGACGCGAAAACCGGTGCGGGCCGGGAGCCCCTTCAGGCTCCCGGCCCACACCGGTAACGTTTCTGCTGGTCCCGGGGGACCGGGATCAGGCGTCCTCGTGCGCCACGGCGCGACGCGCGTCCGCATCCAGGACGCCCCAGCTGATCAGCTGCTCGGTCAGGACCGAGGGCGACTGGTCGTAGATGACCGCAAGCGTGCGCAGGTCGTCCTGGCGGATCGACAGCACCTTGCCGTTGTAGTCGCCGCGCTGGCTCTGGATGGTCGCCGCGTAACGCTGGAGCGGGCCGGCCTTCTCGGCGGGTACGCCCGCCAGGCGCTCCAGGTCGAGACGCAGCTTCGGCGGCGGCTCGGCCGCACCGCCGGGGGTGGTGCCCGGCAGCAGTTCCTGCACCGGCACCCCGTAGAAGTCCGCCAGCTCGGCAAGACGCTGGACGGTCACGGCGCGGTCCCCGCGCTCGTACGAACCGACCACCACGGCCTTCCAACGGCCCTGCGACTTCTCCTCGACACCGTGGAGGGAGAGGCCCTGCTGGGTGCGGATGGCGCGGAGCTTGGCCCCGAGCTGTTTGGCGTATTCGCTGGACATAACGCTCCCGGACGCTGTGACGCTGTGACTACATGGAGACCATGCGGCTCCGCCGCGCGGCTGGTAACTCACTGTGAGGTTACGCAGCGTGACTTGGATGCGTCAAGCCGAATGGCGTCGCTCGCCCACGTACGAGCGGCCGCGCACCGCCCCGGTTCGGTTGCACACCGATCCCCCTGGTAACGTGGACGGCGTTGTACAGACGTCCTTTAAGGTCCGTCCCGTGAGGCGGAGAAGGAGGTCCTTTCCATGGACGCTCAGGCTGCCCAGAACGACGGTGCTGTCGGCACCGACGCGATGCGCCCCGTGCTCGAGGCACAGGACATCGCGCGGGTCTTGACCCGCATCGCCCACGAGATCGTCGAACGCGCCAAGGGCGCCGACGACGTGGTGCTCCTCGGCATTCCCACCCGCGGCGTGTTCCTCGCCCGCAGGCTGGCCGCCAAGCTCGAAGAGATCACCGGATCGAAGATCCCGGTCGGTTCCCTCGACATCACCATGTACCGCGACGACCTGCGGATGAAGCCGGCCCGCGCCATCGGCCGCACCGAGATCCCCGGTGACGACATCGACGGCCGCCTCGTCGTCCTCGTCGACGACGTCCTCTTCTCCGGCCGCACCATCCGGGCCGCCCTCGACGCCCTCGGCGACCTCGGCCGTCCCCGCGCCGTGCAGCTCGCGGTCCTCGTCGACCGCGGCCACCGCGAGCTGCCGATCCGCGCGGACTACGTCGGCAAGAACCTCCCCACGTCGCTGCGGGAGACCGTCAAGGTCCAGCTCGATGAGGAGGACGGCCGTGACGCCGTACTGCTCGGCCAGCAGACCGCCCCCGCGGCCGCCCAGTAGCCGTAGCCGTACCCACGGACCCCCGTACGCCCGTACGAGTGATGGGCCCCGTTCCCGGGGCCCGCGCGCCGGCCTGCCCTGCCCGCACGCCGGCGAGCCAGCCCCGCCGCTCTGCCCTCTCCCGACTTACGGAGCACCCAGATGAAGCGCCACCTCATCTCGGCCGCCGACCTGACGCGCGACGACGCCGTCCTGATCCTCGACACCGCCGAGGAAATGGCCCGGATCGCCGACCGGCCGATAAAGAAGCTGCCGACCCTCCGCGGCCGCACGATCTGCAACCTGTTCTTCGAGGACTCCACGCGCACCCGGATCTCCTTCGAGGCCGCCGAGAAGCGGCTCTCCGCCGACGTCATCAACTTCGCGGCCAAGGGCTCCTCGGTGTCCAAGGGCGAATCCCTCAAGGACACCGCCCAGACCCTGGAGGCGATGGGCGTCGACGCCGTCGTCATCCGCCACCACGCCTCCGGCGCCCCCTACCGGCTCGCCACCTCCGGCTGGATCGACGCGCCCGTCATCAACGCCGGCGACGGAACCCACCAGCACCCCACCCAGGCCCTCCTGGACGCCTTCACCATGCGCCGCCGCCTCGTCGGCCGCGACGCCGGCCTCGGCAAGGGCCTCGACGGCCGCCGGATCACCCTCGTCGGCGACGTCCTGCACAGCCGCGTCGCCCGCTCCAACGTCGACCTGCTGCACACCCTCGGCGCAGAGGTCACCCTCGTGGCCCCGCCCACCCTGCTGCCCGTCGGCGTCGGCACCTGGCCCTGCGAGGTCTCCTACAGCCTCGACGAGGTGCTGCCCAAGTCCGACGCCGTCATGATGCTGCGCGTGCAGCGCGAACGGATGAACGCCGCCTTCTTCCCCACCGAGCGCGAGTACTCCCGCCGCTACGGGCTGGACGGCGCCCGGATGGCGAAGATGCCCGAGCACGCCGTCGTCATGCACCCCGGGCCCATGGTCCGCGGCATGGAGATCACCGCCGAGGTCGCCGACTCCGACCGCTGCACGGTCGTCGAGCAGGTCGCCAACGGCGTGTCCATCCGCATGGCCGTCCTGTACCTGCTGCTCGGCGGCTCCGAGCCCGCCGTCACCACCAGCACCGCCCCCGCCCGCACCGAGGAGACCAAGTAACCATGACCAAGATCCTTATCCGCGGTGCGAAGGTCCTCGGCGGCGAGGCGCAGGACGTCCTGATCGACGGCGAGACCATCGCCGAGGTCGGGCAGGACCTGCCCGCCGACGGCGCCACCGTCATCGAGGCCGCCGGCCAGGTCCTCCTCCCGGGCCTCGTCGACCTCCACACCCACCTGCGCGAGCCCGGCCGCGAGGACTCCGAGACCGTCCTGACCGGCACCCGCGCCGCCGCGTCCGGCGGCTACACGGCCGTCTTCGCCATGGCGAACACGTTCCCCGTCGCCGACACCGCCGGCGTCGTCGAGCAGGTCTGGCGCCTCGGCAAGGAGCACGGCTACTGCGACGTGCAGCCCATCGGCGCCGTCACCGTCGGCCTGGAGGGCAAGAAGCTCTCCGAGCTCGGCGCCATGCACGAGTCCGCCGCCAAGGTCACCGTCTTCTCCGACGACGGCAAGTGCGTCGACGACGCCGTGATCATGCGCCGCGCCCTGGAGTACGTGAAGGCCTTCGGCGGCGTCATCGCCCAGCACGCCCAGGAGCCCCGCCTCACCGAGGGCGCCCAGATGAACGAGGGCATCGTCTCCGCCGAGCTGGGCCTCGGCGGCTGGCCCGCCGTCGCCGAAGAGTCGATCATCGCCCGCGACGTCCTCCTCGCCGAGCACGTCGGCTCCCGCGTCCACATCTGCCACCTCTCCACCGCCGGCAGCGTCGAGATCGTCCGCTGGGCCAAGTCCCGCGGCATCGACGTCACCGCCGAGGTCACCCCGCACCACCTCCTCCTCACCGACGAGCTGGTCCGCTCCTACAACCCCGTCTACAAGGTCAACCCGCCGCTGCGCACCGAGCGCGACGTGCTGGCCCTGCGCGAGGCCCTCGCCGACGGCACGATCGACATCGTCGCCACCGACCACGCCCCGCACCCGCACGAGGACAAGGACTGCGAGTGGGCCGCGGCCGCCATGGGCATGGTCGGCCTGGAGACCGCCCTCTCCGTCGTCCAGCAGACGATGGTCGAGACCGGCCTCCTCGACTGGGCCGGCGTCGCCGAGCGCATGTCCTTCGCCCCGGCCCGCATCGGCGGCCTCCCGCACCACGGACGCCCCGTCTCGGCAGGTGAACCCGCGAACCTGGTGCTCGTCGACACCTCGTACCGTGGTGTCGTGGACCCCGCACAGTTCGCCTCCCGCAGCCGCAACACGCCCTACGAGGGCCGCGAGCTTCCGGGACGCGTCACTCACACCTTCCTGCGGGGCCGTACAACGGTCGTGGACGGGAAACTGGCGTGACACCTGGAGCAATCCGACTGGCCGCAGAGGCCGCCGAACGGAAGTCGGCGGAGGTGACGGACTGGGGTGCCCGCATCGCGTGGGTGATCGGTCTGCTCGTCTTCATCGCCTTCGTGTACTGGCTGATGCGGCAGGGCTGGAAATGGCGCGGCGCCCTGCAGAGCGGCCTGCCGGACCTGCCCGCCGCCCCCGGCGGACTCCCCGAGCACCGGCTGGCCCTCACCGGCCGGTACCACGGGTCCACCACCGCCGGGCAGTGGCTCGACCGGATCGTCGCCCACGGTCTGGGCGTGCGCAGCCGCGTCGAACTCACGCTCACGGACGAGGGCCTCGAAGTGGTCCGTCCGGGTGCCACCGACTTCTTCGTACCGGCCGCGCAGCTGCGCGGCGCCCGCCTCGACAAGGGGATCGCGGGCAAGGTACTCACCGAGGGCGGTCTGCTCGTCGTCACCTGGGCGCACGGCGACACGCTGATCGACTCCGGATTCCGCTCCGACCGGGCGGCCGAACACGCCGCCTGGGTCGAAGCCATCCATTCCATGAACACATCCACCACGACGGAAGGCGCCGAACGATGACGACCTCCACCAGGGGAGCAGCCAAAGCTCCCGCCGTACTCGTCCTTGAGGACGGTCGCACCTTCCGCGGCCGCGCCTACGGCGCAGTGGGGGAGACCTTCGGCGAGGCCGTGTTCTCCACCGGGATGACCGGCTACCAGGAGACCCTCACCGACCCGTCGTACCACCGGCAGGTCGTCGTGATGACCGCCCCGCACGTCGGCAACACCGGCGTCAACGACGAGGACCCCGAGTCCGCGCGCATCTGGGTCTCCGGCTACGTCGTCCGCGACCCCGCCCGCATCCCCTCCAACTGGCGCGCCAAGCGCTCCCTGGACGAGGAGCTCGCCGCCCAGGGCGTCGTCGGCATCAGCGGCATCGACACCCGCGCCCTCACCCGCCACCTGCGCGAGCGTGGCGCCATGCGCGTCGGCATCTTCTCCGGCGAGGCCTTCGAAGGCGTCCGCGACGAGGTCCTGCTGGCCCGCGTCCAGGCGTCCCCCCAGATGAAGGGCGCCGACCTCTCCGCCGAGGTCGCCACCAAGGAGCCGTACGTCGTCCCCGCGATCGGCGAGAAGAAGTTCACCGTCGCCGCCGTCGACCTCGGCATCAAGGGCATGACCCCGCACCGGATGGCCGAGCGCGGCATCGAGGTCCACGTGCTGCCCGCCACCGCCACCGTCGAGGACGTCTACGCGGTCTCCCCGGACGGCGTGTTCTTCTCCAACGGCCCCGGCGACCCGGCCACCGCCGACCACGCCGTCTCCGTCATGCAGGGCGTCCTGGAGCGCCGGACGCCGCTCTTCGGCATCTGCTTCGGCAACCAGATCCTCGGCCGCTCCCTCGGCTTCGGCACCTACAAGCTGAAGTACGGCCACCGCGGCATCAACCAGCCGGTCCAGGACCGCACCACCGGCAAGGTCGAGGTCACCGCGCACAACCACGGCTTCGCCGTCGACGCGCCCCTCGACAAGGTCTCCGAGACCCCCTACGGCCGCGCCGAGGTCTCCCACGTCTGCCTCAACGACAACGTGGTGGAGGGCCTCCAGCTGCTCGACCAGCCGGCCTTCAGCGTCCAGTACCACCCCGAGGCGGCCGCGGGCCCGCACGACGCCGCGTACCTCTTCGACCGCTTCGTATCCCTGATGGAGGCCGAGCGTGCCTAAGCGCACCGATATCCAGTCCGTCCTGGTCATCGGCTCCGGCCCGATCGTCATCGGCCAGGCCGCTGAGTTCGACTACTCCGGGACCCAGGCCTGCCGCATCCTCAAGGCCGAGGGCCTGCGGGTCATCCTGGTCAACTCCAACCCCGCGACGATCATGACCGATCCGGAGATCGCCGACGCCACCTACGTCGAGCCGATCACCCCCGAGTTCGTCGAGAAGATCATCGCCAAGGAGCGCCCCGACGCCCTCCTGCCCACCCTCGGCGGCCAGACGGCCCTGAACACCGCCATCTCCATGCACGAGCAGGGGGTGCTGGAGAAGTACAACGTCGAGCTCATCGGCGCCAACGTCGAGGCCATCAACAAGGGCGAGGACCGCGACCTCTTCAAGGAGGTCGTCGAGGAGGTCCGCCGCAAGATCGGCCACGGCGAGTCCGCCCGCTCGGTCATCTGCCACACCATGGACGAGGTCGTCGCCGGCGTGGACACCCTCGGCGGCTACCCCGTCGTCGTCCGCCCCTCGTTCACCATGGGCGGCGCCGGCTCCGGCTTCGCCCACGACGAGGACGAGCTGCGCCGCATCGCCGGCCAGGGCCTCACGCTCTCCCCGACCACCGAGGTGCTCCTGGAGGAGTCCATCCTCGGCTGGAAGGAGTACGAGCTGGAGCTGATGCGCGACAAGGCCGACAACGTCGTGGTCGTCTGCTCCATCGAGAACTTCGACCCGATGGGCGTCCACACCGGCGACTCCATCACCGTCGCCCCCGCGATGACCCTCACCGACCGCGAGTACCAGCGCCTGCGCGACATCGGCATCGCGATCATCCGCGAGGTGGGCGTCGACACCGGCGGCTGCAACATCCAGTTCGCGGTCAACCCGGACGACGGTCGCATCATCGTCATCGAGATGAACCCGCGCGTCTCCCGGTCCTCGGCGCTCGCCTCCAAGGCCACCGGCTTCCCGATCGCCAAGATCGCCGCCAAGCTGGCCGTCGGCTACACGCTCGACGAGATCCCCAACGACATCACCGAGAAGACGCCGGCCTCCTTCGAGCCGACCCTCGACTACGTCGTCGTCAAGGCCCCCCGCTTCGCCTTCGAGAAGTTCCCGGCCGCCGACGCCACCCTCACCACCACCATGAAGTCGGTCGGCGAGGCCATGGCCATCGGCCGCAACTTCACCGAGGCCCTCCAGAAGGCCCTGCGCTCCCTGGAGAAGAAGGGCTCGCAGTTCGCCTTCACCGGCGAGGCCGGCGACAAGGCCGAACTGCTCCTGGCCGCGGTCCGCCCGACCGACGGCCGCATCAACACCGTCATGCAGGCCATCCGCGCCGGCGCCACCCAGGAGGAGGTGTTCGAGGCCACGAAGATCGACCCGTGGTTCGTCGACCAGCTCTTCCTGATCAAGGAGCTCGCCGACGAGCTCGCCTCCGCCGAGCGGCTCGACCCCGAGCTGCTCGCAGAGGCCAAGCGGCACGGCTTCTCCGACGCCCAGATCGCCGAGATCCGCGGCCTGCGCGAGGACGTCGTCCGCGAGCTGCGCCACGCCCTCGGCGTCCGCCCGGTCTACAAGACGGTCGACACCTGCGCCGCCGAGTTCGCCGCGAAGACTCCGTACTTCTACTCGTCCTACGACGAGGAGTCCGAGGTCGCCCCGCGCGAGAAGCCCGCGGTGATCATCCTGGGCTCCGGCCCGAACCGCATCGGCCAGGGCATCGAGTTCGACTACTCCTGCGTCCACGCCTCCTTCGCCCTGAGCGACGCCGGCTACGAGACCGTGATGGTCAACTGCAACCCCGAGACCGTCTCGACGGACTACGACACCTCCGACCGCCTGTACTTCGAGCCGCTGACGCTCGAGGACGTGCTGGAGATCGTCCACGCCGAGTCGCTGGCCGGCCCCATCGCCGGCGTCGTCGTCCAGCTCGGCGGCCAGACCCCGCTGGGTCTCGCCCAGGCGCTCAAGGACAACGGCGTCCCGGTCGTCGGCACCTCGCCCGAGGCCATCCACGCCGCAGAGGACCGCGGCGCCTTCGGCCGGGTCCTGGCCGAGGCCGGCCTGCCCGCCCCCAAGCACGGCACCGCCACCACCTTCGCGGGCGCGAAGGCGATCGCCGACGAGATCGGCTACCCGGTCCTCGTCCGCCCGTCCTATGTGCTCGGCGGCCGCGGCATGGAGATCGTCTACGACGAGGCGCGCCTGGAGGCGTACATCGCCGAGTCCACCGAGATCTCCCCGACCCGCCCCGTGCTGGTCGACCGCTTCCTCGACGACGCGATCGAGATCGACGTCGACGCCCTCTACGACGGCACCGAGCTCTACCTCGGCGGCGTCATGGAGCACATCGAGGAGGCCGGCATCCACTCCGGCGACTCCGCCTGCGCCCTGCCCCCGATCACCCTCGGCGGCTTCGACATCAAGCGCCTGCGCGCCTCCACCGAGGCCATCGCCCAGGGCGTCGGCGTCCGCGGCCTGATCAACATCCAGTTCGCGATGGCCGGCGACATCCTCTACGTGCTGGAGGCCAACCCGCGCGCCTCCCGCACCGTCCCCTTCACCTCGAAGGCGACCGCGGTCCCGCTCGCGAAGGCCGCCGCCCGCATCTCGCTCGGCGCCACCATCGCCGAGCTGCGCGCCGAGGGCATGCTGCCGAGGACCGGCGACGGCGGCACCCTGCCGCTCGACGCGCCGATCTCCGTCAAGGAGGCCGTGATGCCGTGGTCGCGCTTCCGCGACATCCACGGCCGCGGCGTGGACACCGTCCTCGGCCCGGAGATGCGCTCCACCGGCGAGGTCATGGGCATCGACTCGGTCTTCGGCACGGCCTACGCCAAGTCGCAGGCCGGCGCCTACGGCCCGCTGCCCACCAAGGGCCGCGCGTTCATCTCCGTCGCCAACCGCGACAAGCGCTCGATGATCTTCCCGGCCCGCGAGCTCGTCGCCCACGGCTTCGAGCTGCTCGCCACCTCCGGCACCGCCGAGGTGCTGCGCCGCAACGGCATCAACGCCACCGTGGTGCGCAAGCTCAGCGAGGGCGAGGGCCCCGGCGGCGAGAAGACCATCGTCCAGCTCATCCACGACGGCCAGGTCGACCTGATCGTCAACACCCCGTACGGCACCGGCGGCCGCCTCGACGGCTACGAGATCCGCACCGCGGCCGTGGCCCGCGGCGTCCCGTGCCTCACCACGGTCCAGGCACTCGCCGCGGCCGTCCAGGGCATCGAGGCCCTCGGCCACGGCGAGGTCGGCGTCCGCTCCCTCCAGGAGCACGCCGAACACCTGACCGCCGCCCGCGACTGACGGCCCGTACGGACAACAGGGGGACACCACGAGCGCGACGCGCGGTGGTGTCCCCCTCCCCATGAGCGCACGAGGGATCTTCCGAACCATGTACAAGCTGTTCTTCAACCTGGTCTTCAAGCGGATGGACCCGGAGGAGGCCCACTACCTGGCCTTCCGCTGGATCCGCCTGGCCGCCCGCACCCCCGTCCTGCGCACCTTCGCCGCGGCCGCCCTCGCCCCGCGGCACCAGGAGCTGCGCACCGAGGCCCTCGGCCTGCGCATGCACGGCCCCTTCGGCCTCGCCGCGGGCTTCGACAAGAACGCCGTGGCCATCGACGGCATGTCCATGCTCGGCTTCGACCACGTCGAGATCGGCACCGTCACCGCCCAGGCCCAGCCCGGCAACCCCAAGAAGCGGCTGTTCCGCCTCGTGCCGGACCGCGCGCTGATCAACCGGATGGGCTTCAACAACGAGGGCTCCGCGGCCGTGGCGGCCCGCCTGGCGGCCCGCAAGGCGGTCTTCCGGACCGTCGTCGGGGTCAACATCGGCAAGACCAAGGTCGTGCCGGAGGAGGAGGCCGTGGCGGACTACGTCACCTCCACCGAGCGCCTGGCCCGGCACGCCGACTACCTCGTCGTCAACGTCTCCTCGCCGAACACCCCGGGCCTGCGCAACCTCCAGGCCACCGAGTCCCTGCGCCCGCTGCTGACGGCCGTCCGCGAGGCCGCCGACCGCACCGTCACCGACCGGCGCGTCCCGCTCCTGGTGAAGATCGCGCCCGACCTCGCCGACGAGGACGTGGACGCGGTCGCCGACCTCGCCCTGGAGCTCGGCCTGGACGGCATCATCGCCACCAACACCACCATCGCCCGCGAGGGCCTCGGCCTGAAGTCCGACCCCGCCCTGGTCAAGGAGACCGGCGGCCTGTCGGGCGCCCCCGTCAAGCAGCGCTCCCTGGAGGTCCTGCGCCGCCTGTACGCCCGCGTGGGCGACCGCCTGGTCCTCGTGGGCGTCGGGGGCATCGAGAACGCCGAGGACGCCTGGCAGCGGATCCTGGCGGGTGCCACGCTCATCCAGGGCTACAGCGCGTTCATCTACGAGGGCCCGTTCTACGCCCGCGCCATCCACAAGGGCCTGGCCGCACGCCTCGCCGCCAGCCCGTACGCCACCCTCGCCGAGGCCGTCGGCGCCGAGACCCGAAAGGCCGCCCAGTGAACCCCTCCTTCGGCACCCGCCTGCGCTCCGCCATGGACGAGCGGGGCCCGCTCTGCGTCGGCATCGACCCGCACGCCTCCCTGCTGTCCTCCTGGGGGCTGAACGACGACGTCGCCGGCCTGGAGCGGTTCTCCCGCACCGTCGTCGAGGCGCTCGCCGACTCGGTGGCCGTGTTCAAGCCGCAGGCGGCCTTCTTCGAGCGCTTCGGCTCGCGCGGCATCGCGGTGCTGGAGCAGACCGTCGCCGACGCCCGCGCCGCCGGCACCCTCGTCGTCATGGACGCCAAGCGCGGCGACATCGGCTCCACCATGGCCGCGTACGCCGAGACCTTCCTGCACCAGGACTCGCCGCTGTTCTCCGACGCCCTGACGGTCTCCCCGTACCTGGGCTACGGCTCGCTGGCCCCCGCCGTGGAGCTGGCCCGCGCCTCCGGCGCCGGCCTGTTCGTCCTCGCCCTGACCTCGAACCCGGAGGGCGCCGAGGTCCAGCGGGCGGTCCGCGAGGACGGCCGGACCATCGGCGCGACCATGCTGGCCCACCTCGCCGAGGAGAACGCGGGCGCCGCCCCCATGGGGTCCTTCGGTGCGGTCGTCGGCGCGACCCTGGGCGACCTGTCCTCCTTCGACCTGGACATCAACGGTCCGCTGCTCGCCCCCGGCATCGGCGCGCAGGGTGCCGAGGCGGCCGATCTGCCGCGGGTCTTCGGGACGGCCGTGCGCAACGTCGTCCCGAACGTGTCGCGCGGGGTGCTGCGACACGGTCCGGACGCCGGCGCGCTGCGCGAATCGGCATTCCGTTTCGCGGACGAGATCCGGAAGGCCGTTGCCTCCTGACGGCGCCGACCGGGGTGCTCGTCGTACGGTCTGACGAAAATCGAACGTCTTTCACCGGACAAAACCGGGGTAGTTTGTCCGTGATGTACGGTTCAGTGGAGGCTGACCAGGACTTTTCGTCTGTTCTCGCTGACTGGAGCGGCCGCGGCCGCTAGTCTCCGACCAGAGTGAACGAGCAGCGAACGAGTTCCACCGCTGTTCGCGCACTCGCCTGGTGTGGCGCCCTCGGGTTCCCCACCGGTCCGTATATCCGACAGTTCGACATCCGAGGTGACGTAGGCGTGGCTCTTCCGCCCCTTACCCCTGAACAGCGCGCAGCCGCGCTCGAAAAGGCCGCCGCGGCTCGCCGGGAGCGGGCCGAGGTGAAGAATCGACTCAAGCACTCCGGCGCCTCGCTCCAAGAGGTCATCAAGACGGGCCAGGAGAACGACGTCATCGGCAAGATGAAGGTCTCCGCCCTGCTGGAGTCCCTGCCTGGTGTGGGCAAGGTCCGCGCCAAGCAGATCATGGAGCGCCTCGGCATCTCCGAGTCCCGGCGTGTCCGAGGTCTCGGCTCCAACCAGATCGCCTCCCTGGAGCGTGAGTTCGGCACCCCTGCCGGCTGACGTGCCGCCCGGAGTTCGTCCGGCGTTCTCAGGCAGTCCCGAGAACCTGGATAATCGCTCTATGGCAGCAGAGGTTCGTCCGCGGCTGACCGTGCTCTCCGGCCCCTCGGGGGTCGGCAAGAGCACGGTCGTCGCGCATATGCGCAAGGTCCACCCCGAGGTGTGGCTCTCGGTGTCGGCCACCACCCGCAAGCCGCGGCCCGGTGAGCGACACGGAGTCCACTACTTCTTCGTCAACGACGACGAGTTCGACAAGCTGATCGCCAACGGCGAGCTGCTGGAGTGGGCCGAATTCGCGGGCAACCGCTACGGCACACCGCGCGGCGCGGTGACCGAGCGCCTGGAGAACGGCGAGCCCGTCCTCCTGGAGATCGATCTCCAGGGCGCCCGCCTGGTCCGCGAGTCGATGCCCGAGGCCCAGCTGGTCTTCCTGGCGCCGCCGAGCTGGGAGGAGCTGGTCCGCCGGCTCACCGGCCGGGGCACCGAGTCCGCCGAGGTCATCGAGCGCCGCCTGCAGTCCGCCAAGGTCGAGCTGGCGGCCGAGTCCGAGTTCGACACCACCCTGGTCAACACCTCCGTCGAGGACGTGGCGCGCGAGCTGCTAGCCTTGATGGACGTTGTGTGACCGTCGGCCGACGCCCCATCCGCTCCGGATGACCCGATCGACCGGCGACTGATCTTTCACCCGTAATCTTCGGAAGGTAGAGCGTGTCCTCTTCCATCACCGCGCCCGAGGGCATCATCAACCCGCCGATCGACGAGCTGCTCGAGGCCACGGACTCGAAGTACAGCCTCGTGATCTACGCGGCCAAGCGCGCGCGTCAGATCAACGCGTACTACTCGCAGCTCGGTGAGGGCCTGCTCGAGTACGTCGGCCCCCTGGTGGACACCCACGTCCACGAGAAGCCGCTTTCGATCGCGCTGCGCGAGATCAACGCGGGTCTGCTGACCTCCGAGGCCATCGAGGCCCCGGTCCAGTAAGGCACCGAGAATTCCCTGCACCACAGGCCCGGCAGCACACCTGCCGGGCCTGTGGTGTGTCATTGGTACGTAGCAACGGTCAGTCGAAGGGGCGTGTGTGGTGGTCAAGCCGAAGGTCGTGCTCGGGGTGAGCGGCGGCATCGCCGCCTACAAGGCGTGCGAGCTGCTGCGCCGGCTGACCGAATCGGGCCATGACGTACGGGTGGTCCCGACCGCGGCCGCCCTGAACTTCGTCGGCGAGGCCACCTGGGCCGCCCTCTCCGGGAACCCGGCCGGCACGGAGGTCTGGGAGACCGTCCACGAGGTGCCGCACGTGCGCATCGGCCAGTCCGCCGACCTCGTCGTCGTCGCCCCCGCCACCGCCGACATGCTGGCCAAGGCCGCCCACGGGCTGGCCGACGACCTGCTCACCAACACCCTGCTCACGGCCCGCTGCCCGGTGGTCTTCGCCCCCGCCATGCACACCGAGATGTGGGAGCACCCCGCCACCCAGGAGAACGTGGCCACGCTGCGCCGCCGCGGCGCCGTCGTGATCGAGCCGGCGGTCGGCCGGCTCACCGGCAAGGACACCGGCAAGGGCCGGCTGCCCGACCCGGAGGAGATCTACGAGGTCTGCGTCCGGGTCCTGGCCCGCGGAGCGGCCGAGCCCGACCTGGCCGGGCGCCACGTCGTGATCAGCGCGGGCGGCACCCGCGAGCCCCTCGACCCGGTCCGCTTCCTCGGCAACCGCTCCTCCGGCAAGCAGGGCTACGCGCTGGCCCGCACCGCCGTGGCCCGCGGCGCCCGGGTGACCCTCGTCGCCGCCAACACCGCGCTCGCCGACCCGGCCGGGGCCGACGTCGTGCGCGTCGGCACGGCCGTGCAGTTGCGGGAGGCGGTGCTCAAGGCGGCCTCCGACGCCGACGTGGTGGTGATGGCCGCGGCCGTGGCCGACTTCCGGCCGGCCGCGTACGCCTCCGGCAAGATCAAGAAGCAGGAGGGCCAGGAGCCCGCCCCCGTCGCCCTCGTCCGCAACCCCGACGTCCTCGCCGAGGTCTCGGCCGACCGGGCCCGGCAGGGGCAGGTCGTCGTCGGCTTCGCCGCCGAAACTGACGAAGTCCTGGCCAACGGTCGCGCCAAACTCCTCCGCAAGAAGTGTGATCTTCTCGTCGTGAACGAGGTCGGTGAGACGAAGACCTTTGGTTCGGAGGAGAACGAAGCGGTGATCCTTTCCTCTGATGGTCAGGAGATCGCCGTCCCCGACGGTCCCAAGGAAGCCCTGGCGGACGCGATTTGGGACCAAGTGGCCCGGCGACTCGCCTGACGAACGGGCTCTTCTCCCAGCCGATTCCATGAGCCAGAATGGAGTGCCGCAGGTCACACGCCTCCCAGAAGGCGAGACGGGTGGTCCGGCAAACGGTGGCGACCGATAAACTGCATTCGGAACGTGACCGGGCGCAGCCCCCGGTAAGGTTTCGCCAAATGATCAGCCAGCAGCCGCTGCAACCCCAGGGAGCGATGTGTCCCGCCGCCTGTTCACCTCGGAGTCCGTCACCGAGGGCCACCCCGACAAGATCGCTGACCAGATCAGCGACACGATCCTCGACGCGCTCCTCACCGAGGACCCGACCTCGCGCGTGGCCGTGGAGACGCTCATCACGACCGGTCTCGTGCACATCGCCGGCGAGGTGACGACGAAGGCGTACGCGCCGATCGCGCAGCTCGTCCGCGACAAGATCCTCGAGATCGGCTACGACTCCTCGAAGAAGGGCTTCGACGGCGCCTCCTGCGGCGTGTCGGTGTCCATCGGCGCGCAGTCCGCGGACATCGCGCAGGGTGTCGACACCGCCTACGAGCAGCGTGTCGAGGGCGACGAGGACGAGCTCGACCAGCAGGGCGCCGGCGACCAGGGCCTGATGTTCGGCTACGCGTGCGACGAGACGCCCGAGCTGATGCCGCTCCCGATCCACCTCGCGCACCGGCTCTCCCGCCGCCTGTCCGAGGTCCGCAAGAACGGGACCATCCCGTACCTGCGCCCCGACGGCAAGACCCAGGTCACCATCGAGTACGACGGCGACAAGGCCGTCCGCCTCGACACGGTGGTCGTGTCCTCGCAGCACGCCTCCGACATCGACCTCGACTCGCTGCTCGCTCCCGACATCCGCGAGTTCGTCGTCGAGCACGTGCTCAAGGAGCTCGTCGAGGACGGCATCAAGCTGGACACGGACGGCTACCGCCTGCTGGTGAACCCGACCGGCCGCTTCGAGATCGGCGGCCCGATGGGCGACGCCGGCCTCACCGGCCGCAAGATCATCATCGACA
>NZ_JBVHVT010000096.1:0-32494 GCF_055564695.1 Streptomyces sp. NPDC029014 | reverse complement strand
CTACCTCTCTTTTCTTCCCCCCGCACCCCCCCCCCCTCCTCCCCCCCCCCCCCCCTCCCCCCCCCCCCCCCCCCGCCCTCGGTCGAGAACAGCCGATCAGCGCGGGGCCGATCAGAAGTCCATGTCACCGCCCGGCATGCCGCCCGGAGCGGCGGCGGCCTTCTCCGGCTTGTCGGCGATGACGGCCTCGGTGGTCAGGAACAGCGCGGCGATCGACGCGGCGTTCTGCAGGGCGGAGCGGGTGACCTTCGCCGGGTCGATGATGCCCTCGGCGATCATGTCGACGTACTCGCCGGTCGCGGCGTTCAGGCCGTGGCCCGGGGTCAGGTTGCGCACCTTCTCCACCACGACGCCACCCTCGAGGCCGGCGTTGACGGAGATCTGCTTCAGCGGGGCCTCGAGGGCCAGCTTGACGGCGGCGGCACCGGTGGCCTCGTCGCCCTCCAGCTCCAGCTTCTCGAAGACCGAGGAGGCCTGCAGCAGGGCCACGCCACCACCGGCGACGATGCCCTCCTCGACGGCGGCCTTCGCGTTGCGGACGGCGTCCTCGATGCGGTGCTTGCGCTCCTTGAGCTCGACCTCGGTCGCGGCACCGGCCTTGATGACGGCCACGCCGCCGGCCAGCTTCGCGAGGCGCTCCTGGAGCTTCTCGCGGTCGTAGTCCGAGTCGGAGTTCTCGATCTCGGCGCGGATCTGGTTCACGCGACCGGCGACCTGGTCGCTGTCACCGGCACCGTCGACGATGGTGGTCTCGTCCTTGGTGATGACGACCTTGCGGGCGCGGCCCAGCAGGTCCAGACCGGCGTTCTCCAGCTTGAGGCCGACCTCCTCGGAGATGACGGTGCCGCCCGTGAGGATGGCGATGTCACCGAGCATGGCCTTGCGGCGGTCACCGAAGCCCGGGGCCTTGACCGCGACGGAGCGGAAGGTGCCGCGGATCTTGTTGACGACCAGGGTCGACAGGGCCTCGCCCTCGACGTCCTCGGCGATGATCAGCAGCGGCTTGCCGGACTGCATGACCTTCTCCAGCAGCGGAAGGAGGTCCTTCACGTTGCTGACCTTGGAGTTGACGATCAGGATGTACGGGTCGTCGAGGGACGCCTCCATACGCTCCATGTCGGTGGCGAAGTACGCCGAGATGTAGCCCTTGTCGAAGCGCATGCCCTCGGTGAGCTCCAGCTCCAGACCGAAGGTCTGGGACTCCTCGACGGTGATGACGCCTTCCTTGCCGACCTTGTCCATGGCCTCGGCGATGAGCTCGCCGATCTGGGTGTCGGCGGCGGAGATGGAGGCCGTGGAAGCGATCTGCTCCTTGGTCTCGACATCCTTCGCCTGCTCCAGCAGGGCGCCGGAGACGGCCTCGACGGCCTTCTCGATGCCGCGCTTGAGGGCCATCGGGTTGGCACCGGCGGCCACGTTGCGCAGACCCTCGCGGACGAGCGCCTGGGCCAGGACGGTGGCGGTGGTCGTACCGTCGCCGGCGACGTCGTCCGTCTTCTTGGCGACTTCCTTGACCAGCTCGGCGCCGATCTTCTCGTACGGGTCCTCGAGCTCGATCTCCTTGGCGATGGAAACACCATCGTTGGTGATCGTGGGGGCGCCCCACTTCTTCTCAAGGACGACGTTGCGACCCTTGGGGCCAAGGGTGACCTTGACGGCGTCGGCGAGCTGGTTCATGCCGCGCTCGAGACCGCGCCGGGCCTCCTCGTCGAACGCAATGATCTTGGCCATCTGAAGTGGTCCTCCAGGACTGGGGTTCCCCCTGCGCCGCGAGGCGCGCGGGGAGGGTGGATTGCTCCGGACCGCGCCTGCGCCCGCGACGGACGGCCTGCGTGCCCGGCGGTTCCTTCCCGCCGGACGCTGCGGGCCTCACCGACCCGGTCCCGTGTAGTAGCACTCTCCTCGGGAGAGTGCTAACGCCAATGATTAGCACTCGACCCCCGCGAGTGCAAGCGGCTCGGACATCCCCGGCCACGCCGCCGGCCTGCTCCCGGCGCACCGGCCGGCTCCCGGCGCACCGACCGCTCCCGACCCCGGACGCACGAAGGGCCCGCACCCCTCCTCAGGATGCGGACCCTCGTGTACGCGTCGGTGCGGTCGATCGCGCCGGTCTCAGACGGCGAGCTTGACCATGTCCGCCTGCGGGCCCTTCTGGCCCTGCGAAATCTCGAACTCGACCCGCTGACCCTCTTCAAGGGTGCGGTACCCGTCCATCTGGATGGCGCTGTAGTGGACGAACACATCCGCACCACCGTCGACCGCGATGAAGCCGTAGCCCTTCTCCGCGTTGAACCACTTGACGGTGCCCTGAGCCATGCCTAACTCCCCTATTACTGGCCCTTGCGCGGGACCGCACTTCGCGGTCCCGGGTCAGAACTTGCGCCGGAACGCCTCGACCGCGGCTGAATGTATCTGCACCGGTGCTGTCTGCAACAGGTCAATCCGACGAGAATTCCGGTCACACCGAAGTTGCTAAATAGGCCGAAAATTCAACGTATTCCCGGGCAACTCGGACCCGGCATATCACGCCAAAGCCCCATACCGCACGCGCACATTGACTCAATGTCACCCCTCACGGGGCCCGCTCATATGCGGCGGGCAAGAACAGCGGAGGGGGCTTCCCCAACTCTACCGCGCCCAACCAAGCAGAATTACCCCCTCCGCTTAATGCCGGAGGGGGTAATCCAGGTACGACGAATCAGCAGCCGCCGGCTACGGCGGGAATGATGGAAACGCCCGCACCTTCCGGGGTCGCCGCCTGCAGGCCGCCCTCGAAGCGCACGTCGTCGTCGTTCACGTAGACGTTCACGAAGCGGCGCAGCTTGCCCTGGTCGTCGAGGACGCGCGCGGCGATGCCGGGGTGGTTCCGCTCCAGCGAGGCGATGACCTCGGCGAGGGTCGCGCCCTCGGCCGGGACCTCGGCCCGGCCGCCCGTGTAGGTGCGCAGGATGGTGGGGATGCGGACGTTGACGCTCATGGCACTACTGCCCTTCCGGTAGAGCGGGGGATGGTCGGGTCAGGCCAGGCCGGCAGCGCGGAACGCGTCCAGGCTGGGGCGGATGGTGGCGGTCTGCCCGCTGTCCGCGGCCACCGCCTCCAGGGTCTTCAGGCCGTCACCGGTGTTGAGGACGACGGTGGTCAGCGCGGGGTCGAGCTGCCCGTTCTCGATGAGCTTCTTCGTCACGCCGACGGTCACGCCGCCCGCGGTCTCGGCGAAGATGCCCTCGGCCCGGGCCAGGATCTTGATGGCGTCGACGACCTGCTCGTCCGTCACGTCCTCGACGTAGCCGCCGGTGCGGCGCGCGATGTCCAGGACGTAGGGGCCGTCGGCCGGGTTGCCGATGGCGAGCGACTTGGCGATCGTGTTCGGCTTCTGCGGGCGGACCACGTCGTGCCCGGCCTTGAAGGCGGTCGACACCGGGGAGCAGCCCTCGGCCTGCGCACCGAAGATCTTGTACGGCTTGTCCTCGACGAGGCCCAGCTTGATCAGTTCCTGCAGACCCTTGTCGATCTTCGTGAGCTGGGAGCCGGAGGCGATCGGGATGACGATCTGGTCGGGCAGCTGCCATCCGAGCTGCTCGCAGATCTCGTAGGCGAGGGTCTTCGACCCCTCGCCGTAGTACGGGCGCAGGTTCACGTTGACGAAGCCCCAGCCCTCGCCCAGCGGGTCGCCGATCAGCTCGGAGCAGAAGCGGTTCACGTCGTCGTAGTTGCCCTCGATGCCGACCAGGTCGCCGCCGTACACGCCGGCCATGACGACCTTGCCCTGCTCCAGGTCGTGCGGGATGAACACGCAGGAGCGGAAGCCGGCCCGGGCGGCCGCGGCGCCGACGGCGCCGGCCAGGTTGCCGGTGGAGGAGCAGGAGAGCGTGGTGAAGCCGAACGCGCGGGCGGCCTCGACGGCGATCGCGACGACGCGGTCCTTGAAGGAGTGCGTCGGGTTGCCGGAGTCGTCCTTGACGTAGAGCTTGCCGGTGATGCCGAGCTCCTTGGCCAGGTTCTCGGCGTCGACGAGCTTGGTGAAGCCCGGGTTCAGGCTGGGCTTTCCGGCCACGTCGGCGGGGACGGGCAGCAGCGGGGCGTAGCGCCAGATGTTGTTCGGGCCCGCCTCGATCGCGGCGCGCAGGGCCTCCGGGTCGCCGACCGGGAGCTCGTACGCGACCTCCAGCGGGCCGAAGCACTCGACGCAGGCGAAGACGGGGCCGAGCTCGAAGCGGGTACCGCACTCCCGACAGGACAGGCCCGAGGCGGGGCCGAGGTCGACGGCGGAGGCGCCGGCAGAGGGGGCGGCGGAAGGGGTGGCAACGGTCTGTGCAGCCATGATGGCGAGGCCCTTTCTCCTCATCTTCCTCATGGCGCACTTCGCCATGAGACGGAATTGGCACCTTCCCTAGCCGGGGACCTCGCTGCTGCTGCACGCAGTCGCGGGAAACCGACTGGAGGGTTGCCGGGGCTTCAACGGGCCGTGTCCCTCTGCCCCTCTGGATGAGCGGTATGGCGCCGTTCCGCGCGCTCGTGGCGCGCCGACGCGTTTGTCCGCGGGACCCCCGGCATGCGGCGGTCCTTCGCGTTGTTCAAGACTGTAACCGAAGGCTCGGGCGGTTGAGACGGCTGTCCGATGCGCGAGATGGATCGCTTTTCGGCCGGAACGGCCCGGCGAACAGTAGACGAAGCAGGGAGTGCCGAACGTGCTGGAAGAGGTGGAGCGCTGGCTGGCGGACCGCTCCTGGTCCGTTGCCGACCGACCGCTCGACCAGCTCCTCGCCGCGAAACGGGCGACGGGCACCACGGTCAGCGTCGTCCTGCCCGCGCTCGACGAGGAGGCGACGGTCGGCGCGATCGTCGAGGTGATCCGGCGCGATCTCGTCGAACGGCCCGCCTTCCCGCTCGTCGACGAACTGGTCGTGGTCGACTCCGGCTCCACCGACCGCACCGCCGAGGTCGCCGCGAAGGCCGGCGCCCGCGTGGTCCACCGCGACGAGATCCTGCCCCGCATCCCGGCCGTGCGCGGCAAGGGCGAGGTGCTGTGGCGCTCGCTGCTGGCCACCACCGGCGACGTCGTCTGCTTCGTCGACGCGGACCTGCGGGACTTCTCGGCCGCCTTCGTCACCGGGATCGTCGGCCCGCTGCTGACCGAGCCGGACGTGCAGTTCGTCAAGGCGATGTACGACCGCCCGCTCGGCGACACCCCCGGACAGGGCGGCCGGGTCACCGAGCTCGTCGCCCGGCCCCTGCTCAACCTGCACTGGCCCCAGCTGGCCGGCTTCGTCCAGCCGCTGGGCGGCGAGTACGCCGTACGCCGCTCGCTGCTGGAGCGGCTGCCCTTCCCCGTCGGCTACGGCGTCGAGCTGGGCCTGCTGGTGGACGCGCTGCACACGGTCGGGCTGGACGCCCTCGCCCAGGTGGACGTCGGCGTACGGCTGCACCGCCACCAGGACGGGCAGGCGCTCGGCCGGATGGCCGCGGCGATCTACCGGACGGCGCAGCTGCGGCTTTCGCGCGGACACCTCGTGAGGCCGGTGCTGACGCAGTTCGAGCGCGGGCCGGACGGGTTCGAACCGCGCACCCACGCCGTGGACACCGAGGAACGGCCGCCGATGCTGGAGATCGAGGAGTACGCGGTCCGGCGCGTCGCCTGACGGCCGGCACCACCCGGCGCAACGGCGTCAGGGGCGCGTCAGGGACCCGCCGGGGGCGGGAACGGACGTTTGAGGCGGGGCGGGCCGGGCTAGGTTCGCCGCATGGCTTCCCACGTTCTCGTCGCAGCCAACCGCGGTCCGCTCTCCTACGCGCTCGACGCCGACGGCACCCTCGGCGCCCGGCGCGGCGGGGGCGGCCTCGTCTCCGGCCTGTCGGCCGCGCTCGCCGAACAGCCGGACGCCCTGTGGATCTGCGCCGCCCTGTCGGACGCGGACCGCGAGGCCGTCCGCCGGGGCGTCGCCGAGCCGGGCGTGCGCATGCTCGACATCGACCCGGCCGTGTACGACGCCGCCTACAACGGCATCGCGAACTCGGTGCTCTGGTTCACCCACCACCACCTGTACGACATCCCGCGCACCCCCGTCTTCGACGCGGCCTTCCGGCGCCAGTGGGACGCGTACACCGCCTACAACCGGGCCTTCGCCGAGGCCCTGGCCGAGGAGGCGGCCGACGGCGCCTGCGTACTGGTCCAGGACTACCACCTGGCACTGGTGCCGGGGCTGCTCCGCGAGCTGCGGCCCGACCTGCGGATCGCCCACTTCACGCACACCCCGTGGGCGTCGTGGGAGTTCCTCGCCATGCTGCCCGACGACGTCCGGCGGGAACTCCTCTGGGGCATGCTCGGCGCCGACCTGCTCGGCTTCCACACCTGGGCCTGGGCTCACTCCTTCCTCGACTGCGCCCGCCTGGACGACGAGCGGGGCACGGCCGAGCCGCTCGTGCCCTCGGGGACGGGCGGCGAGCGGTACGTCCGCAAGGCCATGCTCGGCCCGGTGCGGCACCGGCGCACCGACGTCGCCGCCTACCCGCTCGGCGTCGACGGCGACGAACTGCGGCGGCTCGCGCACCGGCCGGAGGTCGACGACCGGCTGGCCGGGCTGCGCGCCGAGATCGGGGACCGCAAGGCCATCGTCCGGGTGGACCGGACGGAGCTGTCGAAGAACATCGTGCGCGGCCTCCTCGCCTACCGGGAGCTGCTGATCGGCCACCCCGAATGGCGCGGGAGGGTGGTCCACCTGGCGTCCGCGTACCCGTCGCGGCAGGACCTGGAGGTCTACCGGTCGTACACGACGGCCGTACGGGACCTGGCCGCCGAGATCAACGCGGAGTTCGGCACGGGGGACTGGCAGCCGGTGCTGCTGTCGGTGCAGGACGACTTCGCCCGGTCCCTGGCCGCGTACCGGCTGGCGGACGTGGCGCTGGTCAATCCGGTGCGGGACGGGATGAATCTCGTCGCGAAGGAGATCCCGGTGGTGTCGGAGCAGGGCTGCGCGCTGGTGCTGTCCACCGGGGCGGGGGCGTACGGGGAGCTGCGGGGCGATGCGGTGACGGTGAACCCGTACGACGTGACGCAGACGGCGGAGGCGTTGCACGAGGCGCTGTCCATGCCGGGTGGGGAGCGGCTGGACCGGACGAAGCGGTTGGCCGCGGCCGCCACGGCGATGCCGCCGGCGCGCTGGTTCACGGCCCAACTGACCGCCCTCCGCACCACCCCGGCCTGACCGCTCGAAGTCCAGCCCCGCCGGCGTTTGAGGCGCGGGGGTGCGGGGGCGGAGCCCCGCAGGGGTCCGGGCGGAGCCCGGTTTCGGGAAGGGGCGGGGTGATCGATCGCTCCGCGCAGCGGCAGCCGGGAGCCGGCAGGCCCGGCGGCGGGGTTCAGGCCCGGAGGGAGGCGGCCAGGACCGAGAGGAACGACATGATGGCGGCGGGCCCCGGCAGGACCAGGTCGGCCCGGGAGGCCAGCTCCGGAACCTCCTCCGAACCACTGCACACCAAAAGCCCCGGCAGCCCCTCAGCCCTCCGCTTCTCGACGGCCGCGTACGCCGCGAGATCGCCCAGGTCGTCCCCGGCGTAGACCACCGCCTCGGCCCCGGTCTCCTCCAGGTACTCGGTCAGGGCGACGCCCTTGTCCATGCCCGGCGGCCGCAGCTCCAGCACGGCCCGCCCCGGTTCCACGATCAGCCCGTGCCGGGCGGCCAGGTCGGACAGCGGCTCCCGCAGCGCGGCGAAGGCGGCGGCGGGGTCCTCGGCGCGGCGGGTGTGGACGGCGAGGGCGCGGCCCTTCTCCTCGATCCAGGTGCCCTGCCAGGCGCCGATGGAGTCCAGGAAGCCGGGCAGCTCGGCCCGTACCGCGGCCACCCCCGGGTGTTCGGCGGGGGCGTGGACGATGCCGGTGACGGCGTCCCAGCGCTCGGCCCCGTAGTGGCCGAGGACGACGAGGTGCTCCAGGCCCGGCACCCCGGCGAAGCCCCCCAGCCGGACGGCGACGCCCGCCGGCCGGCCGGTGATCACGGCCACCGAGGCCACCTCGGGGGCCAGGGCGCTGAGGGCGGGGACGGCGGCGGGGTGGGCGCGCGCCTGGTCGGGGTCGGGGACGATCTCGGCGAGGGTGCCGTCGAAGTCCAGGGCGACCACGCTGCGGCGTGGTGCGCGGAGCAGGGCCGCGAGCCCTTCGCGGCCGGCGGCGGTGACGGGCATCGGCAGGTCGTGCGGATGGCTCCCCATGGCACGACCCTAACGGCCCGGCCGGGCCACGGCTACGGCGCGCGGGGACTCGTACGGCTCCCGTACGCCGCCCTCAGCGGCGGGCGCGCTGGGCCTCGCGGATGCGGCGCAGGCGGTTGACGGTGCCCGGGGCGTGGGCGAGGGCCCGCGGGTCGTCCATCAGCGCGTTGAGCAGCTGGTAGTAGCGGACGGGGGTCATCCCCAGCCCTTCCCGTATCGCCCGTTCCTTGGCCCCGGGCCCGGGCCAGGTGCGTCCCTCGTACGCGAGCACCGCGGCCTCGGCGGCCGTGAGCTGCCCGTCGTCCGTCATACGGCCAGATTAACGCCGCCCACCGACACCCACGGGGCCGCCAAGCTCGGGTGGGTGTCGGTGGGCGGGGGTCAGGGGCGCCGGCCCACCGAGCCGGCAGCAGCCGGCAACGGCCCGCCGCCGGCAGCAGCCGTCAGCGGTTGTCGGCGGTGCGGGCCTGGGCGGCGATCTCCTCCAGGACCTTCTGCGGCTGTGCGTTGGGCTGCACGGCGCGGCCGATGTTCTGCTTGATGTTCTCGCTCACCGCAGCCCAGGACTTCTTGCCGGCCGGGTACAGCCGCGAGTTCGGCAGCGCCGTGAGGAAGGTCTTCATCTGGGTCGAGGACGCGCCGCTGCCGGCCTCCACCGCCCGGTAGCCGCTGGTGGTGACCGGCAGCAGGTCGTACTTCCTGGTGAAGGACGTCTGGTTCTTCGACTCGTAGAGGTAGTCGAGGAACTTGCCCGTCGGCGCTCGGTGCCCGTTCTTGAAGGCCATGACCCAGTCCGCGACGCCCATCGCCGGCTGGTCGGTGCCGTCGACGGTCGGCAGCGGCACCATGCCGACCTTCACGCCCTTCGCCGCGGCCTGCTTCATCAGGGTCGGGTGGCCGTTGAGCATGCCGACCTCGCCGCGGGTGAAGGCGTCGAAGGCGGCCTGCCGGTCGGTCTTGCCGGGCTCGGTCGGCCCGGTGAGGCCCTGGCCGACCAGCTTGTCGCGGAGGAACTCGAAGGTCTTGACGTTGGGCTGGGCGTCGATCGCGTAGCCCTCCTCGTTGTCGGTGTAGCCGCCACCGCCCGCGAGGAGCCACTGCATCGTCTCGGCCTGCGCCTCCTCGCGGCCCAGCGGCAGGGCGAAGGGGGTGCTGACGCCCGCGCCCTTGAGCTTCTTCGCGGCGGCCTCCAGGTCGGCCCAGCTCTTGGGCTGCCAGCCGCCCTTGGCGTCCTTGGGGATGATCCCGGCGTCCGCGAACAGCTTCTCGTTGTAGAAGAGCAGGCGGGTGCTGGCCACGAACGGCATGCCGTACTGGGTGCGGCGGACCTTGCCGGCGTCCGCGAGCGGCGCGAGGAAGTCGGCCTCGGTCTTCACCGACAGCAGTTCCTCGGCCGTGTACAGCTTGCCGGCGGCCGCGTAGTCGGCGTAGGCGCCGATCTGGGCGATGTCGGGGGCCTTTCCGGCCTTGACCATCTCGGCGACCTTGGCGTCGACCTCGGACCAGTTGTAGACGCTGACCTCGACCTTGATCTCGGGGTGGTCCTTCTGGAAGCCGGCCGCGAGCTCCTTCCACCAGGTCGTCGAGGAGTTCTGCGGATTGTCCCCGTAGTCGGCCGCCACGACCCGGAGGGTCACCTCGTTGTCCCCGGTGGCGCTTCCGCATCCGGTCAGTGCCGCCGCGGCCAGGCTCAGTGCGGTTCCGGTTGCGGCCAGGCGCAGGTAACGGCCCTTCACAGTTCTCGATCCACCCAAGGTTGTACGTACGATCCACGTAAGGTCTACACCACTTTGGCCCCTCTTCCACATTCGGAGCCGTTTCGGGGCCGGAATTTGTATGGCAGCTCAACAATCCCCCCCAATGGACTAGACCTTTCCTGACCGAGCGAGCGAGACTGTCGACTGTGAAACCCGTGAAACACGTCATCGCCCTCGATGTGGGCGGCACCGGGATCAAGGCCGCCCTCATCGCCGAGGACGGCACCCTGCTCCACGAAGCGCGCCGCGCCACCGGCCGCGACCGGGGCCCCGAGGCCGTCGTCGAGACGATCCTGGAGTTCGCCGCCGAGCTGTACGCACTCGGCCGCGAGCGCTTCGCAGCGGCCGCCTCCGCGGCCGGCGTCGCCGTGCCCGGCATCGTCGACGCCGCGGCCGGGACCGCCGTCTACGCGGCCAACCTCGGCTGGCGCGACGTGCCGATGCGCGAGCTGCTCAGCGCCCGCCTCGACTCCCTCCCCGTGGCCCTGGGCCACGACGTGCGCACGGGCGGGCTCGCCGAGGGCCGCATCGGGGCCGGCCGGGGCGCCGACCGCTTCCTGTTCGTCCCGCTCGGCACCGGCATCGCCGGCGCCATCGGCACCGCCGGCCGCATGGAGGCCGGCGCCCACGGCTACGCCGGCGAGATCGGCCACATCGTGGTCCGCCCGGGCGGCCTCCCCTGCGGCTGCGGGCAGCGCGGATGCCTGGAGACCCTGGCCTCCGCTTCCGCCGTGAGCCGCGCCTGGGCGGTCGCCTGCGGCGCCCCGGACGCCGACGCGGCGGACTGCGCCAAGGCCGTGGCGTCCGGCGACGCGGCGGCCCGGGAGGTGTGGCTCACGGCCGTCGGCGCGCTCGCCGACGGCCTGGTCACGGCGATCACCCTGCTGGACCCGGGGACGCTGATCATCGGCGGCGGGCTCGCCGAGGCGGGGGAGACCTTGTTCGCACCGCTCAGGGCGGCCGTCGAGGAGCGCGTGACGTTCCAGCGGCTCCCCGACATCGTCCCGGCGGCCCTCGGGGACACCGCCGGATGCCTGGGCGCAGGGCTGCTCGCCTGGGACCTACTCGCCACGGAGGTACCTGCCTGATGGCCGGAAGCGCACACAGCACCGTTCTCTCCGGCGCCCGGGTGGTGCTGCCCACCGGGACCGTGGCGGGCGGGCGCGTCATCGTGGAGGGCGGCCGGATCGCCGGCAGCGCCCCCGAGGACGCGGCCGTCGTCGACCTGTCCGACCACTGGGTCGTGCCCGGCTTCGTCGACATGCACAACCACGGGGGCGGCGGCGCCTCCTTCACCTCCGGCACCGCCGAGGAGGTGCTCAAGGGCGTACGGACGCACCGCGAGCACGGCACCACCACCCTGGTCGCGTCCACGGTCACCGGCGACCTGGACGAACTGGCCCGCCGGGCCGGGCTGCTCGCCGAGCTGACCCAGCAGGGCGAGATCGCGGGCATCCACTTCGAGGGCCCGTTCATCAACCCCTGCCGCAAGGGCGCGCACAAGGCGGAGCTGCTGCGCGACCCCGACCCGGCCGAGGTCCGCAAGCTGGTCGACGCCTCCCACGGCGCCGCCCGCATGGTCACCCTCGCCACCGAGCTTCCCGGCGGGCTGGACTCCGTACGGCTGCTGGCGGAGCACGGGGTGATCGCCGCGATCGGGCACACCGACTCCACGTACGACCAGACCCGCCAGGCCATCGACGCGGGCGCCACCGTGGCCACGCACCTGTACAACGCGATGCCCGGCATGGAACACCGCGCGCCGGGCCCGATCGCCGCGCTGCTGGAGGACGAGCGGGTCACCGTCGAGCTGATCAACGACGGCACCCACCTGCACCCGGCGATGCTGGAGCTGGCCTTCCACCACGCCGGCGCCCACCGCGTCGCCCTGATCACCGACGCGATGGACGCGGCCGGCTTCGGCGACGGGACCTACCACCTCGGCCCGCTGGAGGTGGAGGTGAAGCAGGGCGTGGCGCGGCTCGTCGAGGGCGGCTCGATCGCGGGGTCCACCCTGACCCTGGACACCGCGTTCAAGCGCTCGGTGACCCTGGACCGGCTGCCCGTCGAGTCGGTGGTCCAGGCGATCTCCGCCAACCCGGCCAAACTGCTCGGCCTGTACGACCAGGTGGGTTCCCTGGAGCCGGGCAAGCACGCCGACCTGGTCGTCCTCGACGCCGCGTTCGACCTGAAGGGCGTCATGCGGCGCGGCGAATGGATCGTCAACCCGCTGGAGGAGCACCCGTAGCGCCCGTGCCACCTGTAGCAGCAGTGCGGCGCGGCGGTGACCGCCGATCGGGGGTTTCGGACGACGGAGACGGGGGCGGAGGGCCCGCAGGACTGGGCGGTCCGCCCCGTCTTTGACATGATCCCGGCACACACCGAGACCGGGACCTGAAGAACCATGATCCTGACCGTGACGCTCAACACCGCACTCGACGTCACCCACCGCGTACCGAGGCTGACTCCGCACACCACGCACCGGGTCACCGCCGTGACCGAGCGGCCCGGCGGCAAGGGCCTCAACGTGGCCCGCGTACTGGCCGCGCTGGGCCGGCCGGTGACCGCGACCGGCTTCGCGGGCGGCCGCACCGGCGCCGCCGTCCGCGAACTGCTCGCCGACTGCCCCGGTGTGACGGACGCCCTGGTCCCCTGCGCGGGCCCCACGCGCCGCACCCTGGCCGTGGTCGACGCATCGTCGGGCGACACCACGCAGTTCAACGAGCCGGGCCCGCTGATCGGTTCCGGGGAGTGGGCGGAGTTCATGGAGCGGTACGGGGCCCTGCTCGTCGGCGCCGAGGCGGTGGCCCTGTGCGGCAGCCTGCCGCCGGGCGTACCGGTCGGCGCGTACGCCGTCCTCGTGCGGGCGGCGCGCGCGGCCGGGGTGCCGGTGCTCCTGGACACCAGCGGCGAGGCCCTGCGCCGCGGAATCGCGGCCCGCCCCGAGATGGTCAAGCCGAACGCCGCCGAGGTCGCCGAACTCACCGGCTCCCGCGAGCCGGTGCAGGCCAGTCGCGACGCCCGCCGCCGCGGCGCGCACGCCGTGGTCACCTCGCTCGGCCCGGAGGGCCTGCTGGCCGCCACCCCCGAGGGCACCTGGCAGGCGGCCCCGCCCCGACCCCTGTCCGGGAACCCGACCGGGGCCGGCGACTCGGCGGTGGCGGGCCTGCTGTCGGGCCTGGTCGAGGGGCTGGACTGGCCGGACCGGCTGAGCCGCGCGGTCGCCCTGTCCGCCGCCACGGTCCTCGCTCCGGCGGCGGGGGAGTTCGACCCCTGCACGTACGAGGAACTGCGCAAGAAGGTCTGCGTCACCGGCTGTTGAAGGTCAATCGACCCGCGCAAGCGAAACCGGCCCCGTCGCGGTTGCGACGGGGCCGGCCGGATTCACGAGCGCTCAGCGCTTGACCCAGCCCTGGCCCAGCGACAGCTGGTCGAAGATGGCCTCGCACTGGTTGCCGGCCTCGCACGAGATCTTCATCGTGTTGGTGCCCTTGTTGAGCTTGATGAACGCGTAGGTGCGCGTCCAGCCCTTGTCCCAGGCACCGGCGTCGGCCTTGGCGAAGTTCGCCAGGTTCAGGGACTGCGTCGGGTTCTGACCGTTGACCGTCAGGGTGACCTTGGCGTCCTTGCCGGGCACCGCGTAGTTCACGAAGAGCGTGTAGTCCCCGCCGTTCGGGATGTCCGCGGTCCAGGTCAGCGCCGCACCGGTCTGGTTGAAGTTGCCGACGTACTGGCCGCCGGCCCCCTTCCCGCCGGGCACCGCGTTCTGGAGCAGGGCGCCGCCGGTCAGGGCCATGCCCGCGCCCGCGGCGTCCCCCTTCGGCAGCTGCACGTCGGGGGAGGCCGAGGGGAGCGGGGCCTCCGACCCGCCGGAGTTCTGCGGCTGCGGCTGCTGCTGCTGGTTCTGCGTGCCGCCCTTGTCGGCGGTGTCCTTGTCGCCCTTGTCGCCGAAGGCCAGGGCGGCGCCGATGCCGATCGCGACCGCTGCGACCACGGCGACCGCCGCGATGAGCATGCCTCGCCGGCTGGAGCTGTTGTTGCCGCGGCCGCCGCCGCGGGCGGAGCGGGCGCCCGAACCGCCGCCCTGCGCCTGCATCGACGCCGTCGGGGGCTGCTGCTGCGGCACGCCGTAGCCGCCGGCCTGCAGCGCCTCCGGGGCCTGGTACTGGGCCTGGTAGCCGGGCTGCTGCTGGGGCGGAACCTGGCCGCGCTGGCCGCCGTACGTACGCTCGCCGACCGTGCGCACCTGGTTGTACGACGTGCGGGGAACACCGCGCGCCGCTCCGGCCCCGGTTTCCGCAGCCTGACCGTCCGCGTAGAGGTAGCCGAACGGATCGTCGTCCTCGGGCTTGTTCGCCCCGCTGTTCGGGCCGTTGTTCGCGGGCGTCGTCATCGCAGGTCACTCCTTTCAATCCTGGGGAGCCTACCCCGAACACGTGCGCCCCCGGGCGGCCGACGGCCTCAGCCCGCCCTGCGATGTGCTTTGGAACGAGACCGTTTCTCGATGTACATCCGCTGGTCGGCCGAGCGCAGCACCTCGTCCGCCGACATGCCGCAGCTGGCCCATCCGATGCCGAAACTGGCGCCGACACGCACCGCTCGGCCGTCCACCCGGATCGGCGGGATGATCGCGTTGCGCAGCCGGACGGCGAGGTCGGCGGCGTCGGCGGCGCCCAGTCCGTCGGCGAGGACGACGAACTCGTCACCACCCAGCCGAGCGACGGTGTCACCGTCGCGGACGCCCGTCGTCAGCCGGCGGGCCACTTCGATCAGCACCGCGTCGCCGGTGTGGTGCCCGAACCGGTCGTTGATCGACTTGAACCCGTCGAGATCGCAGAAGAGCACCGCGAGCCCCTTGGTCCCGTCGTCGACCTCGGAGGCGGGCGCCACCGCGTGTACGTGGTGGTCGTACGGGTCCACCCCGCCGGAGAGGTCGAAGGGCTCGGGGAAGCCGTCGTACCGGAAGCCGGGGTCGCCGGGGTCGCCGGCGCCCGGGGGGCCGCCCACGGGGCCGCCCGCCAGGACGGCGGCGTCGACGTTCCGTCCCTCGTACGCGGCGTCGAGCGCCTCCACGGCGGCGGAGCGCATCGTCTGCTGTGGCATGCGGCACAGTCGGGCCGAGAGCCGGGCGCGCAGCTCGGCGCTGTTGGGCAGGCCGGTGAGGGAGTCGTGGCTGGCCCGGTGGGCGAGCTGGAGCTCGTGCCGCTTGCGCTCCTCGATGTCCTCGACGTGCGTGAGGAGGAACCGGGGACCGTCGGCGGCGTCGGCGACCACGGAGTTGCGCAGCGAGACCCACACGTAGGTGCCGTCGCGGCGGCCGAGGCGCAGTTCGGCGCGGCCGCCCTCGGCGGAGGTGCGCAGCAGGGTGCCGATGTCCTCGGGGTGGACCAGGTCGGAGAAGGAGTACCGGCGCAGGACGGAGGCGGGCCGGCCGAGCAGCCGGCACAGGGCGTCGTTGGTGCGCAGCAGCCGGCCGTGCTGGTCCCCGCCCATCTCGGCGATGGCCATGCCGCTGGGCGCGTACTCGAAGGCCTGTCGGAAGGACTCCTCGCTGGCGCGCAGGGCCTGCTGCTCGCGTTCGAGGCGGACGAGGGCGCGCTGCATGTTCGCGCGGAGCCGGGCGTTGCTGATCGCTATGGCGGCCTGGAAGGCGTACATCTGGAGCGCCTCGCGCCCCCAGGCGCCGGGGTGGCGCCCGTTGCGCGGCCGGTCCACGGAGATCACGCCGAGGAGTTCCCCGCCGGTCGCGTACATGGGGGCGTAGAGCCGGTCCTCGGGGTGCCACTCGTCCTCGAACCGCGGGTCGGGGCCGTCGGTGTGCCACTGGGGCACGTCGTCCTCCAGCAGGACCCAGCCCTCGGTGTGCGGGATGAAGCGCAGGCCGTCCCAGTCCTCGCCCATGGTCAGGCGGCGCTCCCAGGAGGCGCGGGAGCCGACGCGGCCGGTGATCAGGGCTTCCGCGGCGGGATCGCCGGCGAAGGCGGCGACGACGAGGTCGCCGTCAGGGCGTACGAGGTTGACGCAGGCGAGCTCGTAGCCGAGGCCGGTGACGATGCCGTCCACGACGGTCTGCAGGGTGTCGGCCAGACTCCTGGCCGTGTTGAGATCGGCCACCACCCGGTGCAGCTGCCGCAGGGTCGCAAGACGGACGTACGGCTCTGACTCGGTCTCCATCGCTCGCTCTCCCCGAGACCTCGACAGCAACTCCAGTTTTGTCATCGGCGTTTCGTTGCGGTGTCCCGTCCACTGAATCACAGTGAGCTGTGCGGCAGGTACACAGGGTCAACAAATCTTGCCCTCTGTGACTTAAGTCACATCAGATGAATAAAGGCGTCAGCTGACGGCTTCTGCGCCCGCGAGCGCTCCCCCGCCTTTCCGGCGGCACACGATACGCGTGAGGCCTAGGCCAAGGGTCCGGGACACGACTCGGCCCCCGGTCCGATGTGCTCCCGGGGAGGGCGAGACTAGCGTTCCAGGCGTGCCGAAGACGACCCCCGTACCCGTACCGACCACCACGAGCCTTCATCCTGAAGGTGTGAGCCACGACGAGTTCCGCGCCGCGCTGTCCCGACTCGCGGCGGGCGTCTGCCTGGTCACCGCCCACGAGCCCCCGCTGACCGAGGACGGTCCGCGCGGCGAGGACGTCGGGATGACGGCCACCGCCTTCCTGTCGGTGTCCCTCGACCCGCCACTGGTCCTCGTCAGCCTGCGGGAGGGGTCGCGGATGGACGACCTGCTGGCGGAGCAGCCACTGTGGGCGGTCTCGCTGCTCGCCGACCACCAGGTGCAGATCGCGAGCCGCTTCTCGATGAAGGGCCGCATCAGCGACCGGCTGCTCTTCGCCGACCTGCCGTACGTGCGCGGCGAGGTCTCCGGGGCGCCGCTGCCCGCGGGGGCGCTGGCCACGCTGGAATGCCGCACCGAGGACCGGGTCCCCGCCGGCGACCACACCCTGGTCATCGGCCGCGTGCTCACCTCCTCGCTGCCGGCGCCCGACGCCGCGCCGCTCGCGTACTTCCGCGGCCGCTACCGCAGGCTGGCGCCGTAGCGACCGGGCCGCACGGCCGCCGGCCGCTACCAGTCGCGGCCCGAGCGGCCGCGCTTGGTCTCGCCGCGCGCCTTCTTCTCCCGCAGCCGCCGCTCGTTGATCCCCCGCGGGATCTTCGTCGCGCGGCGCTGCCTGGGCGGCGGGGCCGTCGCCTCCGCGAGCAGGGAGGCCATCCTGACCAGTGCCATCTCCCGGTTGCGCAGCTGCGAGCGGTGCTCGGAGGCCCGTACCGCCAGCACCCCGCCCACCAGGCGCGCGGCGAGGCGCTCCAGCGCCCGCTCCTTCCACACCTCGGGCAGCGCCTTCGTCGCCGCCAGGTCGAACAGCAGCTCCACCCGGGAGTCCGAGGTGTTCACGTGCTGGCCGCCCGGTCCGGAGGAACGCGAGAACCGCCACGAGAGTTCGGCCTCGGGGAGCACGACGGAGCCGCGGATGACATAGGGACCAGGCATGGCCCCATGATCCCGCCCCGTTCACGCCCCCGTCACCCGTATTTCCGTACCGTCGGATTGCGTACCGTCCGAAGGAAAGCCGCAGGAGAAGGCCCCGGCGGAATCCCGCGCAGGAAATCCGGGCGGAATTCGGCGGGCTGGAACCTGCGGGGCCCCTCCCCGCGTTATGAAGGTCAGCGGTACCTTGACCGCACATCTCGCGGTCAGCGACGAGGAAGGGACACCAGTCACAATGGCAGTAAGCCTGTCCAAGGGCGGCAACGTCTCGCTCACGAAGGAGGCCCCCGGCCTCAGCGCCGTCACGGTCGGCCTCGGCTGGGACGTCCGGACGACGACCGGTGTCGACTTCGACCTGGACGCCTCCGCCATTGCGGTGAACGCGATGGGCAAGGTCGTCTCGGACGGCCACTTCGTCTTCTTCAACAACAAGTCCACCCCGGACCAGAGCATCGTGCACACCGGTGACAACCGCACCGGCGAGGGCGCGGGCGACGACGAGGCCATCAAGGTCAACCTGGCCGCCCTCCCGGCCGACGTCGACAAGATCGTCTTCCCGGTCTCGATCTACGACGCCGAGACCCGCCAGCAGAACTTCGGCCAGGTCCGCAACGCGTACATCCGCGTCATCAACCAGGCCGGCGGCGCCGAGATCGCCCGCTACGACCTCTCCGAGGACGCGGCCACCGAGACCGCCATGGTCTTCGGCGAGCTCTACCGCAACGGCGCCGAGTGGAAGTTCCGCGCGGTCGGCCAGGGCTACGCCTCGGGCCTGGCCGGCATCGCCCAGGACTTCGGCGTCAACGTCTGAGCCGGCGCCCGAGCCACCCCCGGCCCGAAGCCCCCTCCCGGCCGTCCGGGGAGGGGGCTTCGCCACACCCCGCGGGCCCGCGGAAACCGGTGCGCGCACCACGGCGGGCTCCGCTAGCGTGCCGGAGATGATCATCGAACCGCTGGTGCCGGCCGACCACGCCCTGCCGGGGCCCGTCCTCACCGAGATCACCGCCCTCTACGCCACGAACCACGCCTTCTTCGAACTCAGCGGCGACTTCCCCGACCCGCACCGCATCACGGTCGGACAGGTCGTCCGCGCCCTCGCAGACGAACTCGCCCACGACGGCGCCGAGGTCCTCCTCGCCCGCTCCGCCGGCCGGCTCGTCGCCCTGGCCGCCGTCCTCGCCCACCACCCGGACCCGGCCTCCGGCGACCCGGACCCGTGGATCGGCCTGCTGGTCGTCGACGCCGGCGCGCACCGTTCGGGCCACGGCAGCGCCCTCGCGGACCACGTCGAGGACCGCTTCCGGGCCGCGGGCCGCGAGGCCGTACGGATCGCCGTGCTGGACGGCAACGCGGGCGCCCTCGCGTTCTGGACGGCCCGCGGCTACGCCTTCCTGCGGCACGCGAAGGACCTGGAACTGGGCCGGGACTGCACGGTGCTGCGCAAGGAGCTCCGCGACCGCCGCCCGCCGGCGCCCTGAGACCCGCCGGCGGCGCCGGTCAGGGCCTGGGCAGGGCTTTCCTGCCGTACAGCCAGGCGTCCCAGACCTGCGACAGGTCCGTGCCGGTCTTCCGCTCCGCGTAGGCGGTGAAGTCTGCCGTGCTCGCGTTGCCGTGCCGGTGGTCGGCGACCCAGCCGCGCAGCAGCGCGAAGAACTTCTCGTCGCCGACCTCCTGCCGGATCCGGTGCAGCACCATCGCGCCCCGGTAGTACACCGGGCCCGAGGAGATGTCCCCCGGGCCGGGCGGCGCGGCCGGCGGGAACTCGTCCCAGTCGGAGTCGGCGGCGGGGTCGACGCCTTCGTCGCCGGCCACGAAGGCGTCGAAGCGGCGCTGGACGGACGGGCCGCCGTGGTCCTCGGACCACAGCCACTCCGCGTACGTGGCGAAGCCCTCGTTGAGCCACATGTCCTTCCAGGACTTCGGCGACACCGAGTTCCCGAACCACTGGTGCGCCAGCTCGTGCAGGACCAGCTCCTCGTCGGGGGCGCCGGAGAAGACCGGCCGGGTCTGCGTCTCCAACGCGTACGACAGGGTCTCGGACGGTGCGACGATCGCGCCCGCGGCCGCGAACGGGTACGGGCCGAACCGCCCCGCGGCCCACTCCACCATCTCCGGCAGCCGCGCGAGCGCGGGCCCGCCGCCCTCCGGCTCCCCGGGGGACACGGCCGTGTACAGCGGCAGGCCGGACGGGGTCCGACCGGTCGTCACCCTGAACTTCCCGACGGCCGCCGTGACCAGGTAGCTCGCGACCGGGTCGGCGCTGTGCCAGGCGAACGCGGTCCGGCCGTCGCCGGTGTCGGTGCGCGAGCCGAGCAGCCCGTTGGACACCGCCTCGTAGCCCTTCGGGACGGTGAGGGTGATGTCGTAGGCGGCCTTGTCGCTGGGGTGGTGGTTACCGGGGAACCAGGTCATGGACCCGACCGGCTCGCCGACCGCGAAGGCCCCGTCCGCGACGGGGATCCAGCCCTCCGCCGAGCCGTCCGGATCGGAGAGGGCCTTGGGCCTGCCGCTGTACCGGACCTCCGTGCGGAAGACCTCCCCGCTCCGCAGGTCCTTGGCCGGGCGCACGGTCAGCTCGTTGCCGGTGCGGTTGAACCGGGCACCGGCGCCCTGCACCGTGACGCCCTCGACCTTCAGGCCGCTCAGGTCGAGGTTGAACGAGCTGAGCCCCTGCTCGGCCCGGGCCGTGATCACGGCCTTGCCCTGCAGCAGCCCCTTCGCGGGGTCGTACGCCAGGTCCAGCCCGTAGTGGTCGACCTCGTAGCCGCCGTTGCCCGCCTTCGGGAAGTACGGGTCGCGCAGGCCCGAGGCACCCGGCCGCCCCTGCACCGTGCTGCCCGTGCACGCCGTGGTGAGCGCGAGCAGGGCGGCCACGGCAGGGGCTCCGAGGCGGACGGCACGGGGGAGGCGGGGGAGGCGGGGGCGCCTCGCCCGACCGGAAGGGTGCGGGACCGCGCCGGTTTCCACGCAGCCGATGCTATGGGGCATCTCGTCACACTACAGCCCGATTGGAACTGTGGTGCGGGCCCCGCCCGCCCCGGTCCGTCCGGACCACTTCTCCGTCCGGACCTTCTCCGTCCGGACTACTTCTCCAGGGCCTCGACGCCGGCCTTGGCGAACTTCTCGTCGAGGTCGCCGCTCGGGGCGCCGGCCACGCCGATGCCCGCCACCGGGGCGCCGCCCGCCTGGACCGGGACACCGCCGCCGAGGAACAGGGTGCCGGGGATGTCCTTCAGGTTCGGCGCCTGGGCGAGGCGGCCCACGAGCACCGAGGTCGGCGCGTTCCAGGACACGGCGGTGAAGGCCTTGCGCTGCGCCGACTCGTAGGACTGCGGGCCGGCGCCGTCGCCGCGGAGGGTGACGACGGTGTTGCCGTTGCGGTCCACGACCGCGACCGACACCTTCTGGTTCTCCTTGCGGGCGGCCTCCAGCGCACCCTGGGCGGCGCGGGTGGCGGCGTCGACGGTCAGGTGGGTCGAGGTGGTGAAGTTCTTCTCGCCCACCTCCTTCTTCGCGGTCGCGGCGGCCGGCGCGGCCTGCACCTCGGCCTGCGCGGCGTTCGCGCTGACCGCCCCGAAGGTGCCGGCGCCGAGCGCGGCGGCGAGGGCGGTACCGGTGAGAACGCGGGTGCGGGTCTTCATGCTGCTGCTCCTTGGACGTCGGGCTGGGAGCCGGTGGTCGTCGGCCGTCTGCCGTCCGCCGTGCACCGGATCGTTCGCCGGCCCGTTTTCCAACGGCCCCGGCGTGGTGCTTCCAGCCTGCGGCCGCGCCCCCCGCCCACCCGTCCCCGTACCGGCTCGCGACGGCTGCCGCTCCGGTCGACCCCGGGGTCGTCCGATCGGTTGATGCGCACCGGCCGCGGATACGGCTTGGCTGGTCGGCGCCATCCCCCGCGACCGGGCACGATGGAGCCGAACGAACGATCCGCACCGGGAGCCCGCCGTGAGCCACCTGAGCCGAGCGCCGTCGCGCAAGGGGGACACCCGGATGCTGGCGGCGGTCATGCACACCGCGTTCTTCCTGCTCCTGGCCGCCTCCGTGGCCCGCTACCTGCTCCGCCACCCCGGCTCCCCCGACACCCCGTGGATCATCGCCCTCGGCACCGCGCTCGCCCTGCTGTACGTGCTCGGCCCGGCCCTCGGCGCCGCGCCCACCGCCCGCCGGCTGGCCTGGCTCGGGCTGGTCGTCGGCGTGTGGGTGGTGCTGGTCGTCCTCGCCCCCAGCTTCGCCTGGTGCGCCGTTCCGCTCTTCTACACGGCCCTGCGCACGCTGCCGCCGCGCGCGGCGATCGTCCTGGTCGCCCTGCTGACCGTGTTCGTCGTCGCGGCCCAGCTCAAGCTGTCCCGCGAGTTCGACCCGAACCTGCTGCTCGCCCCGCCGGCCATCGCCGCCCTGTCCACCGCCGTCTTCGTCCACATGGAACGCCAGGCCCAGGCGCAGCGGGAGCTGATCGACGACCTGATCCGCACCCGGCGGGAGCTGGCCGCCACCGAACGCCGCGAGGGCACCCTCGCCGAACGGCAGCGGCTCTCCATGGAGATCCACGACACCCTCGCCCAGCACCTGTCCAGCCAGCAGATGCTGCTGCAGGCCGCCGACCGGGTCTGGGACGACAGCCCGGCCACGGCCCGCGCGCACGTCCGTACCGCCACCGGCATCGCCGCACGCGGCCTGGCCGAGGCCCGCCGGCTCGTCCACGACCTCGCCCCGCCCGAGCTCGCGGGCGGCGCCGGCCTCGCGGACGCGCTGCGCGCCCTCGACGCCGGCCCGGACATCGAGGTCCGCTTCCACCTGGAGGGCACGCCCGCGCCGCTGCCCGACCGGGTCCAGTCGGCGCTGCTGCGGGTCGCCCAGGGGGCCCTGGCGAACGTACGGGAACACGCGGGCGCGCGGACCGCGGCCCTGACCCTCAGCTTCCTCGGCGACCAGGTCGTCCTGGACGTCGCGGACGACGGCGCCGGCTTCGACGGGACCCGGCCGCCCCGCGCGAGCGGCGAGGACCGCGGCCACGGACTCCCCGCGATGCGCGCCCGGGTCGGCCAGCTCGGCGGCACGCTCACGATCGAATCCGCCGAGGGCGAGGGCACCGTCCTGTCCGCGGCCATCCCCCTGGAGCACCAGCCATGACCACCACGCCGACGACGCTCCTGCTCTGCGACGACCACGCGGTGGTCCGGGCCGGGCTGCTGGCCCTGCTCGGCAGCGCCCCCGACATCGAGGTGATCGGCGAGGCGGGCAGCGGGGAGGAGGCCGTCGCGCTGGCCGCCCGGCTCCGGCCCGACGTGGTCCTGATGGACCTCCAGCTGGGCGAGGGGATCGACGGCGTCGAGGCCACCCGCCGGATCACCGCCGCCTCGGCCCGACCGCCGCACGTCCTCGTCCTCACCACGTACGACACCGACGCCGACATCACCCGCGCCATCGGAGCGGGCGCCACCGGCTACCTCCTCAAGGCGGAGCGGCCGGAGGAGCTCTTCGCCGCGATCCACGCGGCCGCGGCCGGGCGCACCACGCTGTCGCCGCCGGTGGCCAGCCGGGTGATGGCCCGCATGCGGGGCTCCCGGCCCACCCTGACCGACCGGGAGCTGGACATCCTGGGCCAGTTGGCCCGCGGCCTCGGCAACCGGGAGATCGCCCGCGCCCTGTTCATCAGCGAGGCCACGGTCAAGACGCACCTGGGCCGCATCTACGACAAGCTCGGCGTCGACACCCGCGCGGGCGCCGTCTCGGTCGCCAAGGAACAACGCCTCCTGCCGTAGACCGCGAAGCGGGGGCGGGGCGGGGCGGGGGGCGGAGTCGAACTTCCTGGTCAGGGCGTTACATTGCAGCTCTCCGCGTCGGGACCGCCCGATACCCGTCGAAAGACCGATGCCCTCATGCCCATAGCCCTGCGCGCCGCGCTCGCCTGCGTCCTCACGGTCGGCGCGCTGACCGCCTGCTCGGCGGACGGCGACGCCGTGGAGATGAAGTACGTCCAGGACTACAGCGGCCATCCGCCGCTCGCCGTCGTCGGGTACCCGTCCACCGGATCACTGGGGATCACGCAGGAGGTGGTGTGGCGGATCGCCGACGGGGACGCCGGAGGGCTGGCGTCCCTCGCGAGCAACGGTCAGGACAACGGCGCTGCCCGGAAGACCGCCGAGAACTGGATCACCGCGTTCCGCAAGGGCGCCGGCGGGAAGGTCACCGCGGATTTCTACGACGACGGTTCGTACCGGCAGACGGTCGTGCTCTACCTGCACGACACCGACCAGATCAAACAGCTCCACGTCCTGCCGGCATGGGCGGAGGGCAAGGACGTCTGGCGGGTGAGCATGGGCGAGCCGGATCCCGCGGAAGCCACTGCCGTCTCCCCCTGGATCCCGAAGACCCCGGGCGCGCTCGGGTCGAAGTCGCAGCCGTGACCCGGTCCCGGGTCCCGCCCGATGCCGGTCCGGTCACGGCTGGTCCGGTCACGGCCGGTCCGGTCCCGCCCCGGGCGGGGCCGGCAGGGGCGGGGGCGGTATGGCGGGGCGGGCGTGGGACCATCGGGGGGTGCTCGACATCGGCTACTCCCTCTCCCGACGCTTCCCCGACCCCCCGCAGACCGACTACCGGACGGCGGACGTCCACTCCCTGCGCCACGACCTGTTCTGCGGGGACGTCTACCTCGCCGACACCGATGCGGACCGGGAAGTGTCCACAGCCTGGGGATGGGTGCCCGTCCTGGACTTCGCCTGGGCGCTCTGCGACATCGTCGAGCAGCTCGACCGGGACCCGCGCGGCAGCCGCTCCGCCGACCGGCAGTACGCCGAGCTCGACTTCACCGAGTCCACCGACCGCATGCTCTTCGAGCGCCGCTTCGGCTGGGTCGACATCGAGGCCGACTGGATGCCCGCGGAGGAAGCCCCGCTGACCTTCAGCCACACGATGCTGCGCCGCGAGGCCCGCGACTTCCTGCACGACCTGATCGCGGACCTCATCGACATGCACGAGGGCCTCGGCGACAACCCGGCCGTCTGGACCCTCCAGGCCCGCTTCCCCCGCGTCCCGGCCTAGCCGCAGCCGGCAGCGGCCGTAGCCGCCCGGGCCTCGCGCGGTCAGGAGACCACGCGCAGGCCCAGGTGCGCCGCCAGGGCCGGGGCCAGCGACAGCAGCTGGGCCGGTGTGACCGCCGCGCCGGCCAGGGCCTCCACCCCGCGGGCGAAGTCCAGCTCGGCCACGCCCCGCAGGTCCACGTCCGTCATACGGGCCCCGGTGACGTCCGCGCCCCGCAGCACGCACCCGCGGAACTCGACCCGCTCCAGCACCGCCCCCGCGAAGTCCGGCTCCACCAGCACGCATTCCTCGAAGACCACGTCCCGCAGCCGCGCCTGCCGCAGGTTCAGGTAGTCGATCTTGCCGCCGCGGAACTCGACCCGCTCCAGCACCGCCCCGTGCAGGGCCGTGCCGCCCAGCCGGGCGTCGACCAGCTCCACGTCCCGCAGCGAGGCCCCGGCCAGGTCCGTGCCGACGCCGCGGACCCCCTCCAGCAGCGAGTCCAGGATCCGCGCGTTGGCCAGCCGCGCCTCGTCCAGCGTGCAGCGCCGTACCGCACAGTCCATGAACCGCGCCCCGACGCCCTCCTGCCCCGACAGGTTCAGGTCCGCGAGCTCCAGCCCGTCGTAGTCCCCGTCGGGTTCCAACCCACCGCCCGGCCAGGGGTCCAGGTCCGGCGGCAGCCCCACCTGCGGCCGCCGCGCCGCCTTGACCTGCTGCGCCCTGCCCGAGGCCTGCTGTCCGTTCTGCTGCTGTCCGTTCCGCGCCATGCCCCCATCCTGCCGTGCGGGACCGACACCGCCCGGCCCCGTCGCCCGCCCCTCCCGCCCGCCTCTTGACCTCAAGCAAGGTCGAGGGATCAGGCTGGCCCGCATGGACACCCACCGCCCCGCCCCCGCCGGTCCCACCATGCGCGCCGTCCGCCTGCACGCCTTCGGCCCCGCCGACCACCTCACCCCCGAGCGCACCGACACGCCCGTGCCCGGCCCCGGCCAGGTCCGCATCGCCGTCGCCGCCGCGGGCGTCCACCTCCTCGACACCGCCCTGCGCGAGGGCGAGCAGGGCCCGGCACCGGCGCTCCCCGAACTGCCGACCATCCCCGGCCGCGAGGTCGCCGGCACCGTCGAGGCCCTCGGCCCCGGCACCGACCCCGCCTGGCTCGGCCGCCGCGTCGTCGTCCACCTCGGCTTCGCCCCCGGCGGGTACGCCGAGTACGCCGTCGCCGACGCGGACCGCCTGCACCCCGTCCCGCGGGGCCTCGACCCGGCCGGCGCCGTCGCCATGATCGGCACCGGCCGCACCACCCTGGGCGTCCTGCAGTTCGCCGACCTCGGACCGGACTCCGTCGCGCTCGTCCCCGCCGCCGCCGGCGGCATCGGCACCCTGCTCGTCCAGTACGCCAAGAACGCCGGCGCCACCGTCATCGCCCTCGCCGGCGGCCCCGCCAAGACCGCCCTGGCCGCCGCCAACGGCGCCGACCTCGCCGTCGACTACACCGACCCCGACTGGCCCGCCGCCGTACGCGCCCGCCTCGACGCCCTGGGCCGGCCCGGCGCCACCGTCCTGTTCGACTCCGTCGGCGGCGACGCCGCCCGCGCCGCCCTCACGCTGCTCGCCCCCGGCGCCCTCCACCTGGTCTTCGGCTGGTCCGGCGGGCCCCTCGCACTCGGCGAAGCCGACCGCGCCGACCTCGACGCCCGCGGCATCACCACCCACCACGCCCTCGGCCCCGCCATGCTCCGGCGCACCGGGGGCGACGATCCGATCCGGGTCCTGGAAACCCGGGCCCTCGCCGAAGCCGCCGCGGGCCGTCTCCGGCCCGCCGTCCAGCGCTTCCCCCTCGCCGAAGCCGCGGCCGCCCACCGCGCCCTGGAGACCCGCGGCACCACCGGCAAGGTCGTCCTCGAACCCTGAGCGGGCGCAGGCCACCGGCCGACCCGGCCGCGCCCGCCGGCCCGACCCGGCGCGCCCCCGGCCGGGTCGGCCGTCAGGGCATCAGGCCGTGCCCAGCCCGCGCAGGGCTCCGTCCGTCAGCCGGTACACCGTCCACCCGTCCTGCGGCCGCGCGCCCAGGGCCTCGTAGAAGCCGATCGCCGGCTCGTTCCAGTCCAGCACCGACCACTCCAGCCGCTCGTACCCCCGCTCCACGCAGATCCGGGCCAGCGCGGCCAGCAGCTCCCTGCCGTACCCGCCGCCGCGGGCGCCGGGCCGCACGTACAGGTCCTCCAGGTAGATGCCGTGCACGCCGCGCCACGTCGAGAAGTTCAGGAACCAGATCGCGAACCCCACCGGCTCGCCGTCAGGAGCCTGCGCGACGTGCGCGAAGGCCGCCGGCCGCTCCCCGAACAGCGCCTCCCGCACCTGCTCCTCGGTGGCCCGCGCCTCGTGCGGCACCCTCTCGTACTCCGCGAGCTCGCGGATCATGGCATGGATGGCCGGGACGTCCCCGGCGACAGCGCTACGGATCATGCCCGCAGCCTAAGCCCGCCCCAACAGCACCTCCGCAACGAGCAGTTGCTCCGCCTCCAGCTCCGGCGCACCGCCCCGCGCGTCCTCCACGTCCCACAGGCAGTTCTGCAGCACCCGCCCCAGCGTCCACGCCCCCGCCCGGTCCCGCTGCCCCGCCAGCCCGAGCACCTCCGTCAGCAGGTCGAACCGCCACCGCACCTGGTCCGCCCGGAAGTTGTTCCGGATCGCCGGCAGCAGCTCGAATCCCGGATCACCCGCGAGCGGCTTCGGATCGATCGCCAGCCACGGCTCCCGCCCGCCCGCCAGCACGTTGTCGTAGTGCAGGTCCCAGTGCAGCAGCCGGTCCCCGGGCTCCCCCGCCACCTCCGCCAACGCCGCCGCACAGTCGGCCAACAGCCCCCGCTCCCGCGCGTCCGGGATCCCCGCCAGCGCCTCCGGCGCCCACTCCAACATCCCGGCCGCCACCTGGCCCAGGCCCCGCACCCCGGCCGGCGCCCGCACCGCCGTCAGCCGCGCCAGCAACTCCCCCACCACACGCACCGCCTGCCGCGGATCCCGCTCCGCCAGCCCCGACAGCGGCCGCCGCTCGTCGAGCCGCTCCAGCAACAGGGTGCCCGTCCCCGGATCGTGTTCCAACAGCCGTACGCAGCCGCGCCCCGCCCACGCGCGCAGCGCGACCGGCTCCCCCGCGCTCTCCTCGTCCGGCAGCAGCAGCTTCAGCACCGCCTCCGCCCCGTCCGACCGCCGTACCGGCACCACCAGCGCCGTCATCCCGTGCATCGCCGGCCCCACCGGCCGCAGCCCCCACTCCTGGAGGAACCGCTCCGTCCGCGCCGGCAACCCCGCGAGGAACTCCCGCCCCGCCTCCCCGTTGAACAGGAGCTGCGCCTCGACCAGCCCCTCCGGAATCTCCACCACACCCCGACCGTAGACCGCACGGCCCCGCCACCACCTCCCCCGCACGGGGGAGCCCGCCCCCGCATCCGGCAAAAGGCCTGGTCCCGAGGGCCGGAACGCGACATCCGGCCCTCTGGACACCCCTCCTGCCCCGGTGTACCAACTCCCCCATGACGATCAACGGCGGCATCTCCTTCTGGTACGCGACCGACGCCACCGGCGGCGCCGCACCGCCCCGCGCCCCCCTCACCGGCGACGCCACCGCCGACGTCGTCATCGTCGGCGGCGGCTACTCCGGCCTGTGGACCGCGTACTACCTCAAGACCTCCGCACCCGACCTGCGCGTCACCGTCCTGGAGCAGAAGTTCTGCGGCTACGGCGCCTCCGGCCGCAACGGCGGCTGGCTCTACAACGGCATCGCCGGCCGCGACCGGTACGCCCGCCTGCACGGCCGGCCCGCCGCCCAGCGGCTCCAGCAGGCGATGAACGCCACCGTCACCGAGGTCATCGACGTGGCCGCGAAGGAGGGCATCGACGCCGACGTCCACCGCGGCGGCGTCCTGGAGGTCGCCCGCACCCCCGCCCAGCTCGGCCGCCTCAAAGCCTTCCACGAGGCCGAACTCGCCTTCGGCGAGACCGACCGCGAGCTCCTCGACGCCACCGCCACCCGCGCCCGCATCGACATCGCCGACGCCGTCGGTGCCACCTGGACCCCGCACGGCGCCCGCATCCACCCCCTCAAGCTGGTCTCAGGACTCGCGGAAGCCTGCGAGCGGCTCGGCGTCACCATCCACGAGTCGACACCGGTCACCGAGATCACCCCGCGCCGCGCCACCACCCCGTACGGCACCGTCCGCGCCCCGTACGTCCTGCGCTGCACCGAGGGCTTCACCGCCTCCCTCAAGGGTCAGAAGCGCTCCTGGCTGCCCATGAACTCGTCGATGGTCGTGACGGCCCCGCTGTCCGAGACCGTCTGGGACCGGCTGGGCTGGACCGGGGCGGAGACCCTCGGGGACATGGCGCACGCCTACATGTACGCGCAGCGCACCGCGGACGGCCGCATCGCGATCGGCGGCCGCGGCGTCCCGTACCGCTTCGGCTCCCGCACGGACACCGACGGCACCACCCAGCCGGCGACCGTCGCCTCGCTGACCCGGCTGTTGGAGTCCTTCTTCCCCGCCCTCACCGGGGTCGAGATCACCCACGCCTGGTCCGGCGTGCTCGGCGTGCCCCGCGACTGGTGCGCCACCGTCACCCTCGACCGCGCCACGGGCCTCGGCTGGGCGGGCGGTTACGTCGGCTCCGGCGTGGCCACCTCCAACCTCGCCGGCCGCACCCTGCGCGACCTGGTCCTGGGGGACCCGACCGAGCTGACCGCCCTGCCCTGGGTGAACCACCGCGTGCGCCGCTGGGAACCGGAGCCCTTCCGCTGGCTCGGCGTCCAGGCCCTGTACGCCGCGTACCGCGAGGCCGACCGCCACGAGGCCGCCACCCACACCCCGGCCACGGCCCCGCTGGCCCGCCTGGCCGACCGGATCTCGGGCCGCCACTGAACCCGGCGCCGCACCCGCGCATACGCGGAAGGCCCCGGAGTATCACTCCGGGGCCTTCCGCTCCTGCGCGAATTCCTGGGCCGGAAATACCTTCGACCTGGAACGGAGCCCCCTGTCGGATTCGAACCGACGACCTACGCTTTACAAGAGCGGTGCTCTGGCCAGCTGAGCTAAGGAGGCATGTGACGCTGCGCGCACAGAATCGCCTTCACTTTACACAGCCGACGGGCCCGCTCGCGAAGGGCATTTCCGGCCCGCATCCGCGCACCGCCCTCCCGGCAAGGGGCTCCCGCCGCCCGTGGGCGCGCCGTACGTCACCCCCGGCCGGGTGCTGACAGAACGCCCACCGCCGGGTACCGTCGGGCGGAAGTCCAGACCCTGGACCGGACCAACACTTCCTTCCACTCGGATCGTCCGGCACGTTCCTGCCGGTAGAAGGGATGCATCCCCATGGCTTCTGTCACCTTCGACGCGGCTACCCGCCTCTACCCCGGCGCCGACAAGCCCGCCGTCGACGCCCTCGACCTGCAGATCGAGGACGGCGAGTTCCTCGTCCTCGTCGGCCCCTCCGGCTGCGGCAAGTCCACCTCCCTGCGCATGCTCGCCGGCCTGGAGGACGTCAACGGCGGCGCCATCCGCATCGGCGACCGCGACGTCACGCACCTGCCGCCGAAGGACCGGGACATCGCGATGGTGTTCCAGAACTACGCGCTCTACCCGCACATGACCGTCGCCGACAACATGGGCTTCGCCCTGAAGATCGCCGGCGAGGACAAGGCGACCATCCGCCGCAAGGTCGAGGACGCGGCGAAGATGCTCGACCTCACCCAGTACCTGGACCGCAAGCCCAAGGCCCTCTCCGGCGGCCAGCGGCAGCGCGTCGCCATGGGCCGCGCCATCGTCCGCAAGCCGCAGGTCTTCCTGATGGACGAGCCGCTGTCGAACCTCGACGCCAAGCTCCGCGTCTCCACCCGTACGCAGATCGCGGCGCTCCAGCGCGACCTCGGCATCACCACCGTCTACGTCACCCACGACCAGGTCGAGGCCATGACGATGGGCGACCGGGTGGCCGTCCTGAAGGACGGCCTCCTCCAGCAGGTCGACACCCCGCGCAACATGTACGACCGCCCGGCGAACCTGTTCGTCGCCGGCTTCATCGGCTCGCCCGCCATGAACCTGGTGGAGGTCCCGATCACCGACGGCGGCGTGAAGTTCGGCGACAGCGTCGTCCCCGTCTCGCGCGAGGCGATCGCCGCCGCCGCGGACGCGGGCGACCGCACCGTCACCGTCGGCGTGCGCCCCGAGCACTTCGACGTCGGCACCGAGGGCGGCCTGACCATCACGGTCAACGTCGTCGAGGAGCTCGGCGCCGACGGGTACGTCTACGGCCGCACCGCCCAGGCCGACGGCGGCCAGGACATCGTCGTCCGCGTCGGCGGCCGCCAGGTGCCCGAGAAGGGCGCCACCCTGCACGTGGTGCCGCGCCCCGACGAGATCCACGTCTTCTCGACGTCCTCCGGCGAGCGCCTCTCCGGCTGACACCGGCTTCAGCGGGTACGGAACGGACGACCGGCAGGGGCGCTCCCACGGGAGCGCCCCTGCGGGCGTCCGGGCCCGTTCGCCGTGCCCGTCAACCGGCTATTCGAAAACCCACGTCGAACCATCCCCCGACCGGGTGACTAACTGTCGTCCGATCTTCACCGAGCGCTACTCTCGCCCTCGTGACCCACACTGCCCGCCGTATCGGCCGATCCCTCGCCCTGGTCCTGCCCGTCGTCCTGGTCCTGTCCGGGACCCTCGCGGTCACGATGGTCCCGTGGGCGGACAACTCGTCGTCCCGGATCCTGACCGCCTCCGCCGAGGACGTCTCCGTCCCCGCGAAGCCGCGCGCGCCACAGGACCTGCTGCGCGACAAGCTCCTCTCCGAGCTCCAGCAGGGCGAGATGCCGGGTGACGTCCTGACGCACCTCCAGCAGGAGGTGGACCGGCGGCCCTCGCTCGCCGACCACTGCGTGGGCATCGCGCGGGCCCTCGGGCGGGCCGCCGTCGAGGCGTACGGCCCGACGAAGGCCCAGTCCTTCTCCCGTCCGGTCTGCGACACCTCGTACGCGTCCGGCGTCGCCTCCATGGGCTGACACCCGGGCCGGCGGCGGGGCGGGCCCTACGCTGGCGCCCATGACCGACGCACCCCCCGCACCCCCTTCCCCGTACAGCACCGACTTCGCGGCCGCGGTCCCGGCCGCCCTCACCCAGGCACCCACCCAGGCGGTGGTCCTGGCGGGCGGCCAGGGGTCGCGGCTGCGGCCGTACACGGACGACCGGCCCAAGCCGATGGTCGAGATCCCGGGGACCGGGGTCCCGATCATCGGGCACCAGCTGAACTGGCTCGCCGCCGAGGGGGTCACGGACGCCGTCGTCTCCTGCGGGCACCTCGCCGAGGTGCTCCAGGAGTGGCTGGCCGGGGCGGACCTCCCGCTGCGCGTGACCACGGTGGTGGAGGAGGAGCCGCTCGGGCGCGGCGGCGGGCTGAAGTACGCCGCGCGGCACCTGCCGCACGCGGAGCGGCCGTGGTACGCGACGAACGGCGACATCTGGACCCGGTTCTCGCTGCGGGAGATGGCCGCGTTCCACACCGAGCGGGCGGCGACCGCGACGCTTGCGCTGGCCCGGCCGCGCATCCCGTGGGGCGCGGTGGAGACCAACGAGTTCGGGCAGGTGCTGGACTTCATCGAGGCGCCGCCGTCGCCGTACCTCATCAATGCCGGCGTGTACGTCTTCTCGCCCGAATTCACCGCTTTGCTCCCGGATTTGGGCGACCACGAGCGCACCACCTTCCCCCGGCTGGCGCGGGAGCGGCGGCTGGCCGGTTTCCCGATCCCGCAGGGCGCGTACTGGCGGGCGATCGACACGGCGAAGGACCTGACCGAGGCGGCGCGCGAACTGGCGGCGCAGAGGGCCTCCTGACGGCTCCACGGACTTCCGGACGAAAAGAGGAACGGGAAGGGAAAGGCCCGGGGGGGGGGGGGGGGGGGGGGGGGGGGGGGGGGGGGGGGGGGGGGGGGGGGGGGGGGGGGGGGGGGGGGGGGGGGGGGAGGGGAG
>NZ_JBVHVT010000095.1:0-32714 GCF_055564695.1 Streptomyces sp. NPDC029014 | reverse complement strand
TGGGAGGGGGAGTTAAGAGGTGTCTTCTTTCGGTTTGCTGAGCGGGGCTCGGCTTCGCCGAGCCATGGCCGGCCCTTCGGGCCGGAGTCCGGCGCTGCGCTCCGGACTCGTTCGGGTTTCGCTGCGCTCCACCCGAATGGCCTGCTTCGCAGGCCCGAGTGACTCCGTTTCACGGAGTCCGGTCCTTCGGCCCGTTGGGCGGGTCCGCTCCGCTCCCCCACCCGGGTCCTTCCGGCTTCGCCTTCAGGACCAGCCCGCTCCGCGGGCGCCGGCAGCGGTGTCAGTGGTGCCGGTTAGGTTTCCTTTTGACGGGGTCGGCAGCGAAGCCTCCAGCACTGGAAACCCAACGGCAGAAACCTCCTGGCCTGCTCGGGGGCGGCCATGGCCTAACCGGCGACCGGGGCAAAAGGGCCATGCAGGCGCTTGCCAGCACCGGCCCCGTCACCACTCAGAAGCCGCTTCAGGGCTGGCATAGGCTGTACAGGCCGCGGTGGGGGCAGGTAGCGCAGAGGTCGACGCGCCCCCCTGCAAGGGGGATGACGCCGGTTCGAATCCGGTCCGCCTCACCGCGTGCTCTCAAGATGACCCCGTTTCACGGGGTCGTATCCTGGGGCCTGTTGGGCGGCTGGCTTGTCCTCAGACCCAGTACCCGCCGCAGTTGGCGTCGCATTCGCAGGGTTGGGGTTCCACGTCCGGTGCCAGGATCAGCGGGCCCAGTCTTCGCACCAGTTCCTCGTCGTCCAGGTGGCCTCCGAACCGGTCCCAGGAGGCGATGAACCGTCCGGGGGTGAGGCCGAGGTCGAAGACCGTCGTAAACGTCGCGATCATGCAGAAGGAGATCGCGCCGTCACGGTCGACCGGATCACTGATGCGGGTCTCCAGGTCGCCTCTCAGCCAGGTGAGCATCTCCAGTGTGGACGCCCCTCCGATCGCCTTCTGGCGCAGCGCCTGCTCGATCTCCCGCTGCTCGGCTCCGTAACCCATACCCCACCCCTTCGAAAGAACCAGCCCACAAAGCAGTGAGCTTCTTCGATGTGGCCACCGATCGGGTGACGGTCGGTGAAGCGCAACGAGCGAGGCCCCTGAGCTGTTGATCGAGATGTCTGACGTCTCAATCACGTTGCTCGGGGGCCTCGTTGGTCATCCATCCTGCCGCACTCGACCTGCCGCATGCACTCGTGGAGTGGGTCACGATGCTGATCGTCACCCGTGAGGGTGACCGGCGCTGCAAGCTCCGTCCGTCCCAGCGAGCGATGGTGGCACTGGTGTACCTGCGCGAGCACATCACTCTGGCGAAGATCGCCGCCGGGTTCAGGATCAGCGAGTCCACCGCCCATGCCTACACCAGCGCGGTCGTCGACCTGCTCGCCGCCCGTGCACCGGGTCTGCTGAAGACGCTGCGCGACCACGATCCCGACTTCGTCCTGCTCGACGGCACTCTCGCCGAATGCGACCGGGTCGGCGACGGCCGGGCCGACTACTCCCACAAGCACCGCCGCCACGGCGTGAACGTGCAGGTCGTCACCGATCCCGACGGCCGGCTGCTGTGGCTCTCGCCCGCCCTGCCCGGCCGCACCCACGACCTGACAGCCGCCCGCACCCACCGGATCATCCGGATCTGCGAGCGCCAGGGCGTTCCCATCGTGGCCGATCTCGCCTACCAGGGCGCCGGTCCGTGGCTGACGACGGGCATCAAGCGCAGGCCCCTGAAGCAACTGACCCCCACCGAGAAGACCCGCAACCGTGCCCTGGCCGCCACCCGGGCACCCGTCGAACGTGGAGTCGCCCGCCTGAAGACCTGGCGGATCTTCCGCAGGTCCCGATGCAGCCCCAACCGCATGACGTCAATCGCCAAGGCCGTCCTCACCCTGGAGTTGCAACGCTGAAGAAGCTCAGTGATTCAAAATAGTGTTCAGCTTCAGACAGGAGAAGATGGCATGGTGCACTTCGGGTCCCGCGACGGCGTGCAGGTGGACGTCACGTTCCAGGCAGGTTGATGAGGTATCCGTCGCGGGAGTTCTCACGCATGGTGCGCGCCAACTCGGAGATGTGTCGTGCCTGGGTGGCAGACAGCCGGCGCACCTCCCACAGCAGCGCCGCGGCGTCCACGACCTCCGATCTGGGAGGGCCTGGCACCTCGCTCAGAACAATGCCCGTCAGCGCGGCCAGTTCGTACGCGTCGATCCCCAGTAGAGCCGCGAAGTCCGTCACCAAGCGGGACGTCAGTTCCTTGCAACCAGCGCCGATCGCACCGTAAGTGGCCGCCGACAGGTACGTGGGCGTCACCACCGCCAGTGTCTTCGCCATGCCCATCCAGTCCAGATTCCGGTACTGGAGCATACGGATGGCCCAACTGCCCGGACCGCCGGCGAGCGGTGCGAGCCGCTTCGGGACGAATCGGGAAAACCGTTCCTCCTGCGGCAGTGCACGGATGAGCTTGAGGAGTTCACGTCGGCCCGCCGCTGGGAGGTGCACCGCATCCATCACGACGTACGGCACCCACCGCGCGGCTGCGGTGTCCAGCGGCGCCATGTCGTCCGGGACCCCCAGTCCCGCGAGGATGAACAGATCGACGGCATGGAAACCAAGCGCAGTCGCAAGGCACCGGAGCAGCCCCTCGCCTGGGGTCTCCCCCGCGAGCACTGCGCCTACCTCCGCGGTGGTCAACCCGGCCCGGTCGGCAAGCTCCTGCACAGTGAGCTTTCTACGGTCCAGCAGCCGCCCGAGCGTCGAGCCGAAACCAAGGTCCTCCGTCATCCCAGCAGCCTACTCAGAAGCGCGTGCAAGGCGTCAGAAGCCCGTTGCGGGCGTGCGGGTCCACCGGCGGATGGCAGTGATGCCACAGTGGTGTCCGTACCGATGTGTGGAGAGGTGCCGTCCGTCGTACTCGCCGCGTGCGCCGGGGTGTTCCTGATCGGGCCCTGGGGCAGCCACTGGGCATGGTCACTCAAGCTGCCATGCGCGAGGTCGGTGGACCTCGGACGGGCGTTCACCGTACGGCTGCACTCAGTGGAGAAACGACCTGGTCCTTGGTGTGCAGGATCGCTGCCCGCTACGGCCAGGAACCCGGCTGCCTACTCGGCCACTGGCGGTGGAAGAACCACCAGCCCCGACACCCCGGCGGGGCACTTCGCGCGGACACGGAAGTCCTGCTCAGTCCGGTCGGCCGGACCGTGCTGGCAGGACTGAGCGGGGTCGACGAGGAGACACTAAGGCATGCGCTGCCGTCCTGGGACAGCGACGAGGGCGGACTCTCCGCACAGGAAGAGGCAGACGCCCCACAGGCCCTCTGGCGCGTTGGTGGTGCAGTCATCGGGCCGGTGGCGTTCGCCTGCCGACTGTGTACGGCGCGGCGCACCGGGCAGCCGCATCGCGCGGTTCGTTACGCCACACGCTGGGAGCGTGTCTGCAGGCGGCACGGACGCTGGTTGCTCGACGCCGATGCCGACCAGCCGTTGGAGAGCCTCGATCTGCGGAGGGTCCCGGAAGTCGTCGGGGCGCAGCGGCGGTGGGGTGGGGTGTCCCGCCGGGCGCGGCGGGCCGGGGTGGAGCCGGCGGAGGTGTTCGGTCTGGCGCGGGCGGTCGTGTGCCGGTGGTGGGAACACTCCCTGCACTGGGAGCAGGAGCGGATCTGGCCGCGTCGTCTGGAGCAGGTCGCGGGCCGTGGGGCTCGTGGGGACGTTGACCGGTGGCGGGCCATCGTGCGGGACGCGGTGGTCTTCCCCGAGATCGTCGCTTTGGCTGACGTCCTGCTGGACCCGGCCGCCGAAGAACTGGCGTGGACCGACAGCGGTAGGGCGGGGCTGCCGCGCCCGCTCCCTGGGGAAAGCCGGTTCGAGCGCCACCTCGGCGAGCAGGTGGGGCGCCCCTGGCTCGGGCCGCTGGTCGCGACAGATGGTGGCCCGCTGATCACGTGGAAGGCCGCCGTGATCCGCTGGCGATGGCATACACAGGTTGACCCCTACGACGCCGGTCCGTGGAGAGTCAGGGCCGATCAGCAGCCGCCCACCATGGCAGCCCTGCTCCGTGAGCAGACCCGGGAGAAGACCGCGGGCGGCTCCGGTACGAACTGGCGCTCCACCGTGCCTCCCGAGCAACGCATGTGCATCACCAGCCTCATCCAGGCCGCCGGGGAAGAACTGCTCCAGCTGCACGGCGCGCACCAGGGCCGCACCGCCGACGCCGCCCGCCTGCTCCTGCAGCGGCTCAGCCACTCCATCGACCTGCTCGACCAAGCCCTGCGGGAAACAGCGCTCGCAGCGGTGACCGCGGGCGTCGCACTCCACGACGTCGAGCAATGGGCAGGAATCGCCGACTCTCTCCCCCAGGACGAGGACGGCCAGTAGGCAGGGGATGGGCCAGAAGCGGAGTGTGGTGGGCGCGGTACCGCATCCGGCGCTCGCACATGATCAGAATGGGCAAACCGGGCATATTTGTTGGCTGGGGTAGTTGGCTGAGCCATGTGACAGGTGCGTCAGGGGCCAGCAGTGCGGAACCGCACGCGGGTGAGGGGTCCGGGTTCGAGGCGGCGTTCGCCGGGTTCGGCGGGAAGGCCTTAAAGCAGCGGTGGGTGGACGCGGCGGTGACCGTCGCGTTCGAGGACCTGAAGCCGGTCTCGGCGTTCCCCGTGGTCCCCGGCAGGCGCTGGGGACCTGGGCTGTGGTGGTCGGCGACCACCGGACGGCACGTCGCCTCAGGGTCGAACGCCATGCGCGCGCAGCTGATGGTCCTGGACCGCGACCCGGACATCGTCGGCCTGGCCGGGCGGCCCGTCCGTCTGCTGTGGCACGACGAACAGCGGCGGGTGCGGTCGTGGACTCCGCAGCTGTTCGCACGGCGCGCGGACGGGACCGCGCTGCTCGCCGACTGCCCCAGCCACACCGGCGCGGGCAGGGAACGGGCCCTGGCGGCCGCCGTGATGACGGAGCGGGCCTGTGAGCAGGTCGGGTGGAGCTACCGGCGCCTGGAACCGCTCGATGCGGTACTGGCAGCCAACCTGCGGTGGCTGGCCGGCTACCGGCATCCCCGCAACCAGATCCGCCCCGACCTCACCGCCGCCGTCCTCGCAGCCTTCGCACGCCCGCGGCCGCTGATCGACGGCGTCCAGGCCGTCGGCGACCCGATCGAAGTGCTCCCCGCCGCCTTCCACGCGCTGTGGCACGGGCACCTGAGCGTCCCGCTGGAGCGGCCACTACACGAACGGGTCCTGGTCCAACCCGGCATCCTTCCGCCCTCCGCAGCCGTCACGGCCGCGGGCCCGCACGACAAGACCGGCGGCCGGTTCGGGGAGGCGCCGTGACCGCGCCACGGAGCGGACGACCCGGTGTAGCGGTCGGCGCGTACATCCACTTCAACGGTGCGCGGTGGCAGGTCGTCGCGCTGGCGGGGCAGTGCGTGCATCTGGCTCAGGACGACGGGAGCAATGCGGTGGTCCTCACCGGTCACCTGTTCGCCGACCCTGGCTTCAAGCTGGCGGGGGCGCAGGCTGAGCAGGTGCGGCCGGTGCCGCAGTGGGGGCTGTTCGAGACGGCCCCCGCCGCCGCGCGACAGAAGGCGCTGGCCTGGCAGAGGCACATCCGGGAAGTCGAGTGCGGGCGGCCCGGCGGAGCGGACAGCGGTGGAGAGGTGCGGGAGGAGTACGACCCCGCCCGGTGGACGCTGGCCGAGCGGGAGCAGGCCAAGGCCGCCGAGCTCACCGCGCTGGGGTTCGCCAAGGTATCCCGCACGACGGTCCAACGGATGAGGCTCGCCTACCGCAAGCAGGGTCTGTGGGGGCTGCTCGACCACCGCACCACCCGCGGTCCCGCACCGGCGGGACGGCAGGACGAGCGGGTGGCGGATGCGGTGATGGAGGCGTTGCGCCGGCAGAGGCGGCGCTCCAAGGGCACCATCAACGGGCTGTTCCCCCTCGTCGTCCGAATTCTTGAAGACCGGCACGGTCCCGGCGTCGTGCCCGCGCCGTCGCAGGCCACCCTCTACAGGCTCGTCCACCAGCTCGCCCACCCCGCAGACCTTCCCGGCCGCCCTGTGCGCAATCCGCCGATCACCAGCGACGGCCACGGCCTCACCCCGACCGTGGCGCTGCGCCCCGGAGAGCAGGTCCAGATCGACACCACCCGCCTGGACGTCCTGGCCGTTTTCGAGGACGGCAGCGTCGGCCGGCCCGAGCTCACCATCGCAGTCGACGTCGCCACCCGCGCCATCCTCGCCGCCGTACTCTGCCCGTCCAGCACCCAGGCCGTCGACGCCGCCCTGCTCCTCGCAGAGATGGCCATCCCCCACCCCGCCCGCCCCACCTGGCCCGACGCCCTACGGTTCAGCCACAGCACGCTGCTCCCCCACAAGCGGCTGCTGACGCTGGACGAACGGCTGCACAGCGCGGCAGCACGGCCGACCGTCGTACCGGAGACGATCGTCACCGACCGGGGCAGCGTCTACCTGTCGAAGGCGTTCACCGCCGCGTGCGAAACCCTCGGGATCAGCGTCCAGTCATCTCCGCCGTACGCGCCGACCGCGAAGGGCATCGTCGAGCGGACCTTCGGCAGCATCAACACGTTGTTCTGCCAGCACCTGCCCGGCTACACCGGCCCCGACATCACCCAGCGCGGCCCCGACACCCACCGGGAAGCCTGCTACACCGTCCCCCAGCTCCAGGACCTCCTCGACGAGTGGCTCGTCCACTACCACCAGCGCCCCCACGAAGGCCTGCGCCACCCGGTGCTCCCCAGGGCCGCGCTCACGCCGAACCAGATGTGGGCCGCCCTCATCAGCGTGGCCGGCCATGTACCCGTACCACTGACCGGGAACGACTACCTCGAACTCCTGCCGGTGCGCTGGACGGCCGTCACCGAACGCGGCATCCGCCTGCACCACCGCACCTACGACCATGACCTCCTCGCCCCCTACCGCGGCCAGCCCTCCCCCATCACCTCGCGCGGCGGGAAGTGGGAGGTCCACTACAACCCCCACGACGTCCGCCAGATCTGGCTACGCCTCCCCGACCAAACCCTCGCCGAAGTTCCATGGATCCACCGCAACCACACCCACTACCCGTTCAACGAACGCACCTGGCAGCACGTCCGCGCCCAAGCTGTCCGCCACCCCGATCCCGACCAGCACGAAGCCGACCTCGCCGACGCCCTCGACCACCTCATGCGCCGAGCACGCGGCGGAGACGCCACACGCACCGAACACCGCCTCCTGAGCCGCAGCACGGCACCACGGCCGCTCCCGGCACCCGCCCCAGCCCAGCTCAGCGGCCAGAAGACCGCCACCAGCCAAAGGGGCAACGGCCCGGACGGGGACAGCCTCGACGTCCTGGACGACACCGACGACGAACCGTACGAAGCCGAAGACGACGACCCTGCAGGCAACAGCGGCAGACCTGCCCGCCCGTACACCGGACTCGGACTCTACGACGCACACGCGGAAGCACTCACATGGTGAACAACGCCCCGGCAATCCCCGGCACCCGAGGTGCCAGCGTCCACCAAACCGCGGGCCAGGCCCAGCCCGAGGACGACGACCAGTGGGCTCAGCAGTCCTGGCCGATCAGCACTTGGCAGGGCTGGCAGCAGTTCGCCCACACGCCGCCCCCTGTACCGCCGGCACCCAACGACCCCCCTCGCAGCGTTGAGGAGCGCCTGGCTTACCACTCCGCGTTCGTCACCGTCCGCACCCCCGCCATCAACACCCTCGCCACCAGCGTCCGCACCCTCATGGCCGTCGGCCGCTACCAGCAGACCACCGCCCGGCCCTCTCTCATCGTCACCGGGCCCGCCGCCGCTGGAAAGACCACCGCCCTCCTCCACGTCGGACGCACCTGCCACCTCGCCCACACCCGGACCGCCCACCCACCACGCAGGCCATCAGACGTCCAGGTCCCCGTCGCCTACGTCCTCGTCCCGCCCGGAGCGACCGCCAAGATGCTCGCGGCGGAGTTCGCCCGCTACCTCGGCATCCCCATCACCACCCGGATGACCCAGACCCAGATCACCGAGAGCGTCTGCCACACCTACAACCAGGCCGGCGTCCGCCTCGTCCTCATCGACGAAATCCACCGCGTCAACCCCCGCACCACCACCGGCGCCGAGACCGCCGACCTCATCAAAGACCTCACCGAACGCATCGGCGCCACCTTCGTGTACGCGGGCATCGACGTCACGAACACGCCCCTCTTCTCCGGCGTCCGCGGCGCGCAGCTCGCAGGACGCGCCACCCTCATCGAATGCGGGCCACTCCCCGCCCGCCTCGGCAAACGGCATCCCTTCACCGACACCCTCACCGACCTCGAAAACGCCCTCGACCTCCACCACCACAAACCCGGCACCCTCCCCCGCCACACCACCTACCTCCACCAACGCACCGCCGGCCGCATCGGAAGCCTCACACGCCTCATCCGACAAGCCGCCATCACCGCCATCGGTGACGGCACCGAACGCATCACCAAGGAAGCGTTGGAAGCGATCCGCCTCGACCACCACGCCGAAACCCACCAGCCCAAAACCCGCACCCCAACCCGCTAATCAGCCCGCTGACCAGCACAAACACAGCCCAGAACACGAAAAAGCGCCTCGGTCCTTTAGACCGAGGCGCTACCTGCAACACCACAGAAATTCTCAACCAACCTGCAACAACCCCAGGTCAAGCAGCAGCCGACCCCGCGAAAGCCGTTCTCACCCAACCTGCAACACCCCAGCTCAGCAAGCTGCTCATACCGCAACCACCCTCCCCCTCAGCGACAGGCGGCCCGCTCACCACGGTGCCTCATCGAGTGGTCACCTTGGTCCCATTCGATGCCCAGCACCTGGCAGCCACCAACATCGATCCCACCCACATGGAGCGGATGGTGCCACCCGGCCCGCTGGAAGCGGTGGACATCGGTGTGCTCGTCGACCGAAACCATGAGGCCCTTGCCGTGGAGGCGGTCGCGCCAGGCGGTAAGTTCGGCCGCACGGGCAACCGCCTCCGCCACCGGTAGGTCCAGCCACCCGTGTGGCCCGTCGACGCCATGCTGGGCGATCCGCTCACCGCCGAACTGCGCATGTGCGTCGTCCGCGTACAGGCCCCAGTAGAAGACATCGGCGAGCCCGTCAGCCGGCTCGTCGTCCCATCCCCTCCACACATCCAGGCCCACGGCGTCGCCGACAACCATGCCGCACCGATCGACGGGCAGGTGCCCGAGCCAGACCGGTACCGCCCGGTCCGCGGTCTCGGGCCACGGAAGCCCGAGACCCATCTCCAGGGTCGCAATCGTCGGCTCACGGTCGAACGGAGACGGCGAGGTACTGGCCCGCACCATCAAAGACCGGTCAGCGGCTGCCGGAACCGCGACCGCCTCGCACAACCCTTCACGAAGATGGCCCCCACCCTTCGCCGTGGCCGCCCTGGCGCGCTCGGACAGGGGCAGACCCAGCTCCCGCCACTGATCGATCCAACCGGCCATACCAAGCACTAGCACACCCGACGGCGCAGTGACTTTCCCCAGGTCGACGAAGATCTCAGAGGGCGTTAAGTCCCTTTCTGGTAGACGCCTCGTCGGGGTTGAGTGAGGAAGCCTTGGCGGGTGAGGCGTCCGAGGCGACTGCGGGTGACGTTTAGGGCGGGGTCGTCGGTGGGCATGCCGAGGAGTTCGTGCAGGTCACGGACTCGAAAGTCCTGGTCGGGGTGCTGATTGAAAGCGTTCACGATGGCCTGGTAGGCGGTGGACTGCTCGGTCGACTGGGATGGGGTGCCGCCCGGCGCGAATTCCTCGAAAACCTTTTTGGCGGTGGACAGTTCGGCCAGCCGGGCCTCGGCCTCGTCCAGGGCGGTGGTGAGGTGCTCGATCTGCCGCCGCAGGTCGTCGGCCCTGGCCGCGGCCCGGTCGTGCTCGGCCTGCAGGCTGGTGAGGAGTTCGGTGAGGTCGTTGTTCATGCGGCCGCCACGAACTCGTCGCGCCAGGCCGGGGACGGCGTGGCGAGGCGGCGGGTCATGTTCGCGGTGGCCGCCCAGTAGACGCGGGAGGCGGAGTTGTCGGGCCGGTGGTCGTACTCGCGGACCAGGCGGCGGTGGAGCATCAGGATGCCGTTGACCTGCTCGACCACCCACCGCTTCGGCTGCGGGACGAACCCTTTGGCCTTGTCGGCGTTGTTGCGGTGCACGGTCTCGACGGTGATGCCGAGCAGGGCGCCGTGGATGACGGTATCGTCTTTGAACCCCTGGTCCACCAGGGCCTTCTCCAGCCGGTTCCCGCACCGCTCGGCGGCCTGGGTCAGCAGGGCAGTGCCGGCGGCGTTGTCGTGGGCGGAGGCGGCGAGCACGACGACTCCGATGATCAGGCCCAGGACGTCGACGACAAGCCCGCGCTTGCGGCCCGGCGTCTTCTTATTCGCGTCCAGCCCCGTCGTGGACTTCGGCACCCCGGCCGCCGCGCGGACGGACTGGGTGTCGATGACCACGAGGGACGGGTCCTCTAATCGCTTGGCTCTCTCCCGCACCTGGCAGCGCAGCAGTTCCTGTATTCGCTGGTCAAGGCCGTCCTGCCGCCACAGCGTGAAGTAGTAGAACACCGCCGACCACGCGGGCAGGTCGTGCGGGAGGTAACGCCACTGACAGCCCGTTCGGTTCTGATAGAAGATCGCGTTCACGACCTCCCGCAGGTCACAGGAGCCCGGATCCCCCGTCGCGGACCGCGCCACCCGATCCTGCTTCCAGGACTCGATCATCGGCCTGACCAGGTCCCACTGCTCGTCCGTCATGTCGCTCGGATACACCGGTCTCTCCATACGCCGCAGGAGATCACCCGGACTTCACCCCGCACTCCAGTACGTCGAACAATCACACGAACAGGTGATCACGAACCGCGGATAACGGGACTTAACGTCCTCTGAGAGCGCAGTGCTTCGCATTGCGGCCAGGGCCTCCCTTTTGGGATGTGTTCCGTGACAGGCTCCGCAGCAAGCGAGCAGCGGGAGGGCCAGATGCAGGAGTTAACGCCGGAAGACCCGAGGACGATCGGTCCGTACCGGTTGTTGCGCCGACTGGGCAGCGGCGGTATGGGCGTCGTCTATGTGGGGCGGGGTTTCGATGGTCACACGGTCGCCGTCAAGGTGATCCGGCGGGAATTCGCTGACGATGCTGAGTTCCGGCGCCGATTCGGCCGTGAGGTGCGTGCGGCGAAGCGTCTGTCGGGGCCAGGACTTGTTCGCATCGATGACGCTGACACGGAGGCGGCACACCCATGGTTCGCGACCGAGTTCGTCGCCGCCCCCTCCTTGGGTGAGGCCGTTACGCGTCACGGCCCTCTGGAAGCCCGTTCCTGGAACGTACTCGCCCGACGACTCGGCGCGGCCCTGCAGACAGTGCACGGGTCCGGGCTTGTGCACCGGGACTTGAAGCCGGCCAACGTCCTGCTGTCGCGCACCGGACCGCTATTGATCGACTTTGGCATCGTGCGTGCTCATGACGACAGCCTGCTCACCGGTTTCGGCCAGGCTATCGGCACCGTGGGCTATATGGCGCCCGAGTACCTTACGACTGGCCGCGCCGACGAGCGCTGCGATCTCTTCGCGTACGGTGCCGTTCTTGCCTATGCAGCCACGGGTCACCATCCGTTCGGAGCCGGGCCGGCCGCTTCCGTGCAGTACCGGTCGATCCACGAAGCTCCCGACCTGCATGGTCTGGACCAAGGCAGAGCATACCTGTTGTCCGCTCTCCTTGCGAAGAACCCGTACGCCCGTCCGCCGCTGGAGACAGTCCTGCAACGCCTGGGACCACGCGACGACCCTGCCGATGCCTGGCCGCCCGCAGCGGTGCTCGCGGACATCGCTGCCATTGCCGAGAGCTTGCTCAACCTGCGCGGCGCTGAGGGGGCCCCCGAGCACGGCGGTTCCACCGCCGCCGAGCCGGATCCGACCAAGTTGAGGCCCGCCGCCGGCAGGACCGAGCGCTCGCCCGGTGTGGCGGGCCCGGTGGAGGTTGAACCGTGCGCTCCTTCGCAAGCACCGACGCTGTTTCGAAGGCTGCGCTCGGCTTTCGACGGCGATACTGAGTTTGATCTCGCCTTGGTGGAGCGTCTATCCCTGGGGGACGTTGCGGCACGCAGTGGCGGGGTGATGCGAACCATGCTGAACATTCCCGACAAGTGCCCTGACTGTAACGGAACGGGCGCCATTCCGCGCGGGACATGTGGCCGGTGTAACGGGACCGGACTCGCTCTGCAGGCCGCTGAGGTGGCCTTGAGGCTACCGCCCGGATTGAGGCACAACGCCTGGCTGAAGGTCCCCCGGATGGGCGGCGTTGGTCGGGACGGGGAGCGAGGAGACCTGTTCCTCCAGGTCAAACTGAACGGGTCCCAATGAGCGGAAGTACGGGCGCAAGGAGCAAACGTCGCTGCTCAGGCCGACCTCCAGGGACTCAGGGCGAGCGCAGACCATCGCCTTCACACCAGCGACGGCGCCAGCATTCTGCGGTGGGGGTACGGCTCCATAGCGGTCTGTTTCGGTCCTCCTGCGCGGTAACAGACTTTGACCTCGTCCGTCACACCACTGATTCTCCACCCGCGCGACACCCTCACGATCACGCCATCGAGACCCGCTGGCGCAATTACTGACTTCAGCTCGTCAGGGTGACGCTGGTTAGAGGGTCAGGCCGGTGCCGGCTATGAAGCCATCGAGGGTGTCGGGCCGGTACTGGAGGCGTTTGAGCCGGTTTCTAACGAGTGCTTCCAAGCGGTCGAGGGCCATGACGGCGCGGTTGGCCAGGCTGCGTTTGACGTGCGCCCACACGCCCTCGACCGGGTTGAGGTCGGGTGAGTAGGCGGGCAGCAGGAACACCGTCAGCCACTCACGCTCGGCGACGAGGTCCCGCATTCTGCGGGAGACGTGGGTGTTCAGCCGGTCCCACACCAGCACGATCGGCGCTTTGACCAGCTGATGGACGCCGTCGATGAGCGCGATGAAATCGCGCTCGTTCATGCTGCGGCGTTGGCCCTTGCCCGCGGGATGGGTCCGCAGGCGGTGGCACAGCCGGGTCCGGGAGCCAGGCCGCATCGCGATCAGCCCGGCCACCGAGAGGCGTCCCGAACGCCGTCCGCTGACGGTCACGACCGGGGTGACGCCCAACCGGCCCCAGGTGCGTCCCCGGGGCGGCCGCCGGGTGAAGCCGGCTTCGTCCTCGAAGCAGACGTAGCCCCCGCAGGTCGCCCGGGCCCTTTTACCTCCGCCCAGGTCGCCTCCCTCCAGCTGGTCACGGCCTGCTCGTCGCGCTCGGCGACCCGCCGTGCGGGCACCTGCGGGGAGAACCCGAGGCGGTGCATCAGCCGAGTGGCCCCGGAGACGCTGTACGAGACGTGGAACTTCCTGCCGATCAGCGTGGCCACCCGCGATGCGGTCCACACCTGGTCCTCCACCCAGCCGTGCACGGCCGGGCCCTCCTCCAGGAACCGGCATCGATGACGACCTGGTGGTTGGTGGAGTACCGATAGTTCTTCGACCGCTCGGCCACAGTGTGATCCCGGGTGGGCACCAGGGTGCCGTCGACTATGAGAACGGTGTCCTTGGCAAACCGCTTGCGGGGCTGGAGCGCGAGCATCGGCCCCAGGTGGTCGATGATCCGGCCCGCCGCCGACTTCGACACCCCGAACAGCGGCGCGAGTTGCCGCATCGTGAGGTTCGTGCGCCAGTACGCAGCGACCAGCAGGGCCCGGTCCTCCAGCGGAAGGCTCCATGGCCTGCCTTTGCGGACCGCGTCCGCGCCCCCACGTCGCAGCACCGTCACCAGCTTGCCGAACTGCCGCGGGCTCAGCCCGGTGAACGGGGCTATCCAGGACGGCTCCGACGCCGTGATCACACCAGCCACACCAAGATCATTCCAGTTGCAGGCGCTGCCCCGCGTCCTCGATCCTGTGTGCTCGGCAAGCAAGGAGGGCACATGGGACTGGTCCTTTTCCCTGGCGACGGAGACAACAGCAGTCCGGATGTCTCCTGGTCCTACAGCGGCTTCGCCGCGTTCCGGCGGCGTCTGGCCGAGGCCGAGGGGTTCGTCCTCTCCGAGATGTCAGGCTTCGGCGGCGAGCGCCCGTGGAGCGAGGTGTCCACCGTTCTGGAGCCACTCCTCGATCATCCGGATGCCGGCGGCGACGACCTTTCGCCTGCCGAGTGCGCGTCGATTCTGGTCCGGCTGGAAGCGATCACCGACCAGTGGACACAGGAGGGCGGCGACCAGCTCTTCCAGCACACCGAGGACGCCCGCCAACTGGCGGGCGTCCTGCGGCTCTGCATCGAGAAAGACGTCCCACTGTGCTTCCTCTGAAGCCCCGACCGCGGACCCGCTTACGGGACAGCCCTTAGGTCGCCGGCGGCCGCTCACAAAGCTGTCTTCGAGACATGTCTCGAACACAAGCCGCAGTCAGGGCCGTGGGTGCGACCGGTTGGAGGTTGTCTCTCGACCGGCTGGACCACGACCCTGTCGAAGCGTCCGTGCCGCCGGGTGGGGACACCTCACGCGATGCCGGCGATCGGACTACCAGACGGGATCCGCGTGTCTGTTCCGAGGAGAAGCCGGCGGTGAGCACAACTCTGCCTGTCGCCAGGTAGAGGACTCATACCTCTACATACAGGGCATACCAACCGGTCTTGACGAAGCTGCAGTAGGCGGCGCCGGCGTAGGCGTCTCGGAGCGAGTAGCACACCGACTCGCGGTAGACGCCCTGCCGAATGAACCTGGGAGCCACGGCCGGAGTCGCCCGTGTCTGCGAGGCCTGCAGCCCCTCGTCCTGGGCCGTGGCGCGCACGGCCGCGGAAGAGACGGACAGTTCCGCAGCCTGCGACGGTACGTTCAGTAGCCCCATGGTCATGACCGCCCCTAATGCTGTGCCGGCAACGGCACGTCGTACCTGCATTTGGTCCTCCTTGAGTACGTGTCTGGGTTGAGCCGCTCCGCTTCCCCGCCACGGTGTGCGTTCGGTGGCTTTCGGAGCGGCGTTGAGAAGTCTCACTCGAACGGCCTGAAGGGACTCTGAAGCATCCTGAAGACGTTTCAGCTCTGGTTCAGCTTCCGTGCGCGATGCTGTCGGGCATGCGGATTCTCGTGGTCGAGGATGACCGGCGGCTGGCGGAGCTGTTACGCCGCGGTCTTGTGGGTGAGGGCTTCGCGGTGGACGTCGTGCACAGCGGCACCAGCGGGCTGGAGCTGGCGACGCTGAACGAGTACGACGTGATCGTGCTGGATGTGATGCTGCCGGGGCTGAATGGCTTCCGGGTGTGTTCGGGGCTGCGTGAGGCGGGCGTGTGGACGCCCGTGCTGATGCTGACGGCGAAGGACGGCGAGTACGACGAGGCCGAGGGGCTGGACACCGGTGCGGATGACTACGTCACCAAGCCCTTCTCCTACGTGGCCCTGGTGGCCCGGCTGAGGGCCCTTGTCCGGCGCGGCCGGCCGGAACGCCCGGCGGTGTTACAGGTCGGCGACCTCCAGGTCGATCCCGCTGCCCGGCGCTGCCTGCGTGGGGACACTCTCGTGTCCTTGACCGCTCGTGAGTTCGCCGTACTGGAATACCTCGCGGGCCGCAGCGGAGAGGTCGTCTCCAAGAGCGAGGTGATCGAGCACGTGTGGGACGACGCCTATGATGGGGACGTCAACATCGTCGAGGTCTACGTTAGTGCCCTGCGCCGCAAGATCGATGCCCCGTTCGGCTGCCGAACCATCCACACGGTCCGGGGCGCCGGGTATCGCATCGAAGCCGCGACCGCTAGGCAGGGCGGAAGTGGTCAGCGGTGACGCGTCGGCGGTGGCAGCTGTCGATCCGGGCGCGGGTCGCCCTCCTTGCGGCGGCGCTGGTGTCGGTGCCGCTCGTCTTGGCTGCCGGGGCAGGGGTCGTTCTCTGGCGGGAGTCCCTGCTGCGCGACGCGCGCGAGGACACCTTCCGAGCTGGCGCGGCCCCCGAGGACGACGCGTACGGGAAGCCGGTCTCCGACTGCTCATCGTTCCCGTTCGAACGGAACCAACAGGGCGACGCTGTGATCACCCAGCGAACCTGTGACCCCCGGCTTCCTGGCTGGCCCTCATGGATGGGCAGACCGGATGGCGGATCCCTATCGCTCACCGCCTGGTTCGCCCCATCGAAAAAACCGGGCGTGATCCGTATAGCGGTCCTCGGCAGGATGGACCAAGACCCCGCGCGCCTGGTCCTCACCATCAACCCCTTGGAGCGCGAGCAGTCCGAGCTCAACACCGCAGTACGTCTCCTGGCCCCCACCGTGGCCGCCGTGACCATGGCGGTGGCAGCCAGTGCCTGGTTCACAGCAGGACGCGTTCTCCGCCCCATGGAAGCGATCCGACTGAAGTTCGCCGAACTCAGCGCACACCACCTCGACCAGCGCGTCCCCGTGCCCCACGGGAACAACGAGATCACCCGTCTGGCGCGCACCATGAACACCACCCTGGACCGTCTCCAGACCACGGTCGACGAGCAGCGGCGCTTTACCGCCGATGCCTCCCACGAGCTGCGCACTCCACTGGCCTCGTTGCGCGCGGAACTGGAGATCGCCCTCGCCCAGCCCGGCAACGCCGACTGGCCCCGCGTGGTGGCCGGCGCCCTCGGAGACACCATCAGACTGCAGCGCCTGACCACTGACCTACTGCTCCTCTCCCGCCTCGATTCCCAGCAGGTGGCGCGACTGGCGTTCCGGCCGGTCGACATCGCCGACATCGTGCGGGAGGAAGCCGCACGACGCCGACCGACCTCCCAGCTCACCCTGGCCGTGCACACCGCGCCCGAACCACTGGTTGTCCACGGCGCCCCCATGCTCCTCACCCGCGTACTGGCCAACCTCCTCGACAACGCCGAACGCCATTCCACGAGCACCATCACCATCCGCCTGGCCCCGGACGCCGACCAAGTCCGCGCCGCACTGGACGTCCTCGACGACGGACCCGGCATCCCGGTCGAACACCGCAGCAGCATCTTCGACCGCTTCACCCGCCTCGACGCCGCACGCACCCGCGACGCCGGCGGCGCCGGCCTCGGCCTGGCCATCGCCCACCGAATCACCACCGCCCACCACGGCACCCTCAGCATCGTCGACACCCCACACGGCGCGCACTTCCGCGCAACGTTCCCCCTCCACCGCAACAGCGACTGACCACGCACACCTCGTGAAGCAGCACTGCCAGGCGATGGCTCCCATCGTGCCGCACCCCATGGCGGGGAGCGGGACGCCCTGCCGGGTTCTGCCGCTACCGAGCGAGCGGCTGGGCAAGCCGCTGGCCCAGGTGGCGGGCCCAGGGTCGCCTTGGGCTTGCCCACGCCGCCGACCGGACCGCAGGCTTGCCCAGAGCAGAAGGCCAGGCGCGCAATCCAGCCGCCGGCCTTCTGCGCAGGCACCTCCGATCGAGGTCCCGCTCCCGGCCACCGGGACGTGAGGCGGGTCGCTCACCGAACTGCGTGCACTGTTCGACGTCGGGGAAGAGGAGTAGGAGAAGCTCCTGACGTGGCTGCTCTCCACGCTCCTGCCGGACATCATCTGCCCGGTTGGACAGCACCCCAGCCATCAGGGGAGCTGATGTCGCTGACGAAGGCCGAGCTGTACGAGAAGGCGGACGCGGCCGGCATCCCGGGCCGCTCGTCCATGAACCACGACCAGCTCGTCGAGGCTCTCGCCCACACCGGCCGCGGTCGCCGCAAGGCCTGACCGGCGGGGCCGTTTCCCTGGCAGCAAGCGGGCGGGCGCGAGCCGCACACCGTTCGTGACCGTCTACCTGCCGGACGCTGAGTGCGGGAGCCGTGTCCACCTGCGACGGCGCGATACCTGGCCGCACCCCGGGCTCGGTAGCCGGCCCGGATATCTCTCAAGGTGACCGGCCGGCCTGTACAGCGTTGTCCCCGGCATGGACGAAACGCTGGACCTGCTGGACACCCTCCTCGACGGCGTGACCGAGCCACGTCTGAAACTGATCAGCGAAGACGAGGCCCGTGCGCTGATGGTGCTCCTCGGACTCCTCGAGGAGAACAGCCAGAGTGACCAGATCCGCCGTGCCGCAGGGGAGATGCGGTACCGGCTCAGCTCCCGCCTCGCCCGCCCCTGACACCGGGCTGTCTGCGACTGGGGCCCCGGCTCGTTCCACAGGTCGCCTCATACGCGTCTCGTACGCAGCCGGTCGGTCTGCTCCGCGAAACCGGCATCCGCTGTGCCGGTCGTAGACGGCCTCGGGCCGGATCCCCGCGGCTAGAGCCGCCTGCCGGAGCACCCCATGGACGGCAAGGTGCTCGTAGAAGAGCTAGAAAGGCGGCTCGTCGACCACGGCCGGCTCCGTTCCCTGCCCCTGGGCCCATCGGCCTGCGACAGAGGAGCAGGCCGCGGTGAGGTAGGCCAGACTTTGCCCCCCGAACGTGCAGCCAGCTGTAGGCCGTCAGCCCGTCCTGTCGCAGAAGGAGCCCGGGTGCGGAGTACCAGCGGACCGGAGACTCGTCGTCACCCGTCCACAGGGGGTAGTCCGGGAGAGCGACTCGCTCATAAAGCTGCGGAAGCTCATCCGCAGCATCGGGCGGCGACTCGCAGGCGTTGTAGAACCGCCCTTCGTCGAACAGCGCTTCCGACAGGACCAGCTCCACACACGCCAGCGAGACCCTGTCCATGAAGGGTCGCCAACCGTCCCGCGACTGCACGACGACCGGTGGGTCGGTCTCGCGCAGATCACACAGGCGCACACCCCAGAAGGCGCACCCTTGGTTCTCGCTGCGGAAGCACAGCACACCCGCGAGATCCTCGTGTACGAAGAGTTCTGAGGGAGGCAGCATCGGGTCCTGGTGCTCGAACAACGCCGAACGGCGGCCAAAGAGCAGGTATGCCTCACGCAGGGCGGTAGGCAGCGACAGACCCAGCCGGCCTTCCGCATGCTGGAGCTCTTCCTCGCCGAAGCCGTCCCCCTCGGTCAAGGGCCCGTACCACCCAGTCGCGAAGGCCCGGATGAAGTCCCATGCCTCCGAACGGTCCGCTATGCCGTCGTGCATGGCCACCGCTGCATCGAAGTCGCCCACCATGCGGTGGACCGTACCCGTTCAGCAGATCGGCCGTGAAACGATCTTGCCGACGGTGGCTGCCCCACAGGTCTATCGCGTGGCCGACGCAGCTTCACGGGGCGAGCGATTCCGGTACGAGCGGAGGTACGGGTGGACAGGGTCGGCCCACGCGAGCACACCGGTCCTCGAAATCGGCCGGAAGCCATCCACGGTGGAGCAGTCGGGGATGAGCCGTGAAACTCGCTCGCGCGGCCAGGACGAAGAGGAGCGAGGCCCACGGAGTTTGAAACCGCAGAGTGCGGTGGCCTCCCTGGTCGGTGCGGAGAGCGATCTGAAAATCCTCAGGCCCGACCAGATCGATGCTGTCCGTCACGCCGGTCCAGTAGATGGAAGCAGGGGCGTGCGGATGGCCGAAATAAGCACCTCGATCAGTAACCGTGAGTTCCCCACTCCCGTCCAGGACCCAGCGGGGCTGCGCAGCGGCGGCTGCTGCACGGCGGCGTGAGGCATTTCCCAGGGCAGACCCGAGCATGCTGCCGATGACAAACGACGGACGGCCGACGGCAACCACGTTCGTGTGCTGGTAGCTGCCGCTTCCCAGGGCGCGCCAAGTCAGCCGCTGGGCCGGCCCCACCGCCAGGACGCGTTCATTCGGAGCAAGCCGCGCGTAAGTAGCGAGACGCGGGCGCCTGTGCAACCTGTCGCTCACTAGATCCGCGAGGATGTCGCACGTATGCCACAGGTGCTCGTCCAGGTAGGTCCAGGATTGTTCGCCGTATGGTAAAGCCCTCGGATGATCCACGCACTCCCCCTCGACCGTGCTCCGGCGCCACCGTCTCCCAGGCCAGACAGTATCCAGCCCGACACGTTCTCACGCAGCCGTACCTCAGCGCCGGCTGGTCTGCCTCGTCCACAGCAATGACCTTGACATCCAAACCAAACGCCAAGCGCCAAAGCCGAGCGGGCGATCACGAGCATGTCAGAGCCCACGGCTAGCATCCGCCCGTGAACCCTGAGCTGCTGTCGATTATTGCTGTCCCCCTCCCACCTGGATCACGTCCGATGAGGGAGACGGGGGCGTCCAGGCCCTGTGACTAAGTGACGGCGCCGTATCCGCAGAGTTGTGGAAGCGGATCCGGGACGAGCATCCCCGCTCAGAAGTGTGGCCGCTGCTGCTCGACGCGCTGGATCCGAACGATGGCGAATTCCGTCCATGGGGATCCGGGGAGGTGTTCCCCGAGCGGATGTCCTCCCCGGCAAGCCACGATCCCGCCGACCTCCTCGCGCAGTGGTGGAGCACCTACACGGCCGACGATGAAGACGACGACATGCTCGACGTCAAGAGGCGCCGCGCCGTCACCGCGCCCTTCGGGCAGACATGGCCCGGCCTCGCACCCAGCCGGGGAGCGCAAGCCGACCCCGATGAACTGGCCTCCGAGTTCGCCAAGGCGTTCCTCGTCGACCGCCCGCGAACACGTCTAGGGCTGATCGCTGGACCTTCGGGTGCCGAAGCCTTGACGGTTGCAGGCTGGTTCGGCCCCTGCAACTACGACAACGACACCGCGAAGATCTCCGCCGTCCTCCACGATTGGGAGCACCGGTTCGGCGCCCGCGTCGTCGCAGTGGGATTCGACACGCTGCACCTCAGCGTCGCCTCGCCACCAGTGGACGAGCAGCAGGCCCTCCTCGTCGCGGCCGAGCACTTCGCGTTCTGCCCGGACAACATCTGGCAGGGAGGCAGGCCGTACACGCTGGCTGCGTACGCCGAGCAGATCACTGGCGCCCACCGCTGGGACTTCTGGTGGGACTGATCCGTCCCACAGCTGGGAAACGATCACCCGGCTGATGGGAAGCGATCTTCAAGGGCTTCCTTCATGCCTGCTCAGGGGCACTCGTGAACACCCCGGTGCCGCAGCCACGCCCGCGAGGCGGCAGCGGAACCCCCGCAGAGTCCAGAGGCCGCGCTGACTGGGGGCCTCTGGACTGATGAGTCAGCCGTGTTGGTCTCCTGTTGGATCTAACAGGAGACCAACAGTCCGGCGCTCTGCGCACGGTCGCGCGTTGGAACGCGGTGGTGAGCTTTGCGATGGCGGTCGCCAGGTCGCGGTGGTCTGACAGGTCGACGTCCCGCTCTTCGGCGGCCTGGCCGAGCAGGCCCAGCAGGCGGTGCAGGATCTCCGCCTCTGTGCGGCGAAGCTGCCATGCCTCGTCCCCCAGGGCGCGCTCCTCGTCGCTGACGTACTCCTGCGGGGAGTGCTGGAACCTCTCAGTGGGCGGTTCGTGAGGCGATGTCCGTTTCCCGGTGAGGCCGGTGTGGGGCTGCTGGTCGCGGGGCTTGGCAACTACTGCTTCCTGGTGAAGCTGCCGACGTCGGCCTCGGTGAGGATGTCGAGCTTGACCAGGCGTTTCAGCTTTGCGCGGGTGCCCTCGATGTTCTTCGGCAGCAGTTCGTGGTCAAGGGCTTCGCAGATGTCCCGGGCCCGTAGAGGTCCGGTCGCATCGTTGAAGACGCTGAGGATGCGGGGGTAGCCCAGACACCGATCAGATTGAACGAACCGCGATATCTGGGGGAATTAGGAGAGAAACCTTGCAATTGAGGGTGGCGTTGATCGCTGACGCCGTTCGGCGGCTCTACCGTGCTGGTCGGCATGGATTTGCGCTAGTGAGCCGACGGAGTGAGGAGGCGTATGCCAGATCACTCGACGGATGCCTCCGCGGATGGCGAGAGCAGTGTCTCCCTGTGGCTGTGGTCGCTGCTCGGCGTGTTCGCGGCTTGCGTGCCCTGTGCGCTGCTTGTGGTGGAGAAGTCCGGTTCTGCTCTCCCTCTGGTGCCGCTCACTCTGGCGATTCTTGCCGCGCTGGCCGGGTATGTGGTGGCGGTACGCGTCGTCGTGGCGGAGAAGTTCGCACAGTGTTCGAGATGGTCCCGGATCCTGGTGTGGCTTGCAGCCGCAGGCCTCTTTCTCGGCAGCGTAGCGGTGCTCTTCGCCTTCCGTCCCCCGCCACCGCCGCTCCCCCGGATGAGCGGGGTGCGTGACGTGGCCGTGGTCGGTTTCGCCGGGTACAACGGGCGCCAGGACAAGCGGGTCCTGGCCGATGTCGCGGCCGACTTCGCCCATGCCATGGCGGGACGGCTTTCCTCCGCGACCGCCGTCCGCAGTTACGCCGGCGAGGCGTCGCTGCCGCTCGCCGACCTCCAGGACACGCACCGCAGCGGGCTGGAGCGGAAGACGGCGAGGTTCGCAGACGAGACCAACGCCGAGATTGTCGTGGGCGGTCTGGTCAGTTCGGACCCAGCCGGCCAGACCACTCTGCGGCCGGCCGTCTTCGTCAGAGCCGACCAGATCCCCGACGCGCCCGAGCTCACCGGCTGGTTCCTCGGCAGACCGCTCCTCATTCCCAGCGGCTGGGAGTCGGCACAAGGCCGGGCGCAGCTGAGCGCGGAGCTGACGCGGCTGATCAGCACCCTCGCCAAGTTCGTGGACGCGCTGGACACCTGGCGCACGGGCAGTCCCGCCAAGGCCGCCCGGATCCTTCAAGGGCTGCTCGATCCGAAGCAGCAGGGCGGCACTGGCGGCTTCGTGCCGCCCGATCTGATCCGGCTGTTCCACGGCCATGCCGCAGAAGTCCAGGCGGGCGGAGAAACCGGCCCCGGCCGGCAGAAACTGCTTGAGGCAGCCCGCGCCGACTACCGCGCCATCATCAGGGACTCGCCGGCCGGACGGCGCGCCGAACTCAGTCTGCAGTTCAACACCTATCTCCGGGCCCTGGGCCCCGCCCACGAGTGCAAGCCCGCCACCGTACGGGCCGGGGAACTCGCCGAGGTTGCACAGGCCCTTCGAGCCCTTGCAAAGGACCGTGAGTTCACCGAACTCGGACGGCTCAAGGCCACAGTGAACCTCGCACAGGTCGAGAATTGCCGCATCACCGCAAAGCTGGTGGGGGACGACGGCAGGGTGGAACGGGCCGTGGCAGCGGTCAGGGCGGCCCCGGATATCACCGGCTCCGTCGAACTCCACGCGCTCGCGGAATCGATCGCCGCCGTCCACGCGGCCGGCCAAGGCGATCTGGCGGCGGCCGTCCGGCACATCCAGGTCGCCGTCAAATACGGACGGGACCCGAGCCAACGGGCCACCTGGCACGGCCTGCTGGCGCGCTGGAGTTTGGACCGCTGCGATCTGCGAACCGGCCGCACCGCCCAGCAAGACGCCCTGATCCAGCTGGCCGCGGCGGAACAGGCTGGCAGGGCGAGCACCAAGCGCATCCGCCAGTACGAGCAGCTCTTCGACGAAGAGCTGCGACAGGCCGAAAAGCGCTGCGGCACGGCGCGATGAAACGGTGCGATGAGAGGTGATGGATAGTGAACAAGCGACTGCCTCTGTGGCTGGCCGGGGTGTGCCTTCTCGCCCTCGGCTGCGAGGTGCAACGCGATAGCCAAGCAGCCCCCGCGGTCTCCGCACATGCCGCCACGCCGAGATCCTCCGCCCAAGACCTGCTGTTGGCCGAGCAGTTCCAGACGGGAGGCTACGGGGCCGGCGGCATCGACTGTGAAACGCCGAGCCGTCCAGACCTCCCCCTGGCCTGGCTGTTGTCCGACAACCTAATGGCGGAAGGTCCGGAGGTACGCCTGGGAAGCCTGGCAAACCTGTGTCTGTACGGGTTCCCGGAGAACAAACCGATCACACTTACGGTGGACGCAGGAGGGCGGACCTACACCACCCCCGTGGAGCCTGTAGCCAGCAATCACGCGCAGGAACTATCGCAGAACGCGCTCTTCGATAATCGTGCGATCGAGGTCGAGGACGTCGGCAACCATCTGCTGCAGAGCACAGACTGGACGTTTCTCCCATCCGATCCCGCCCGTACTGCAATCGCCCTATCCGGCGGGCTGACCCTGACGGCGAGCTCCGGCGACGCGACGAGCACGTACGAGGTACCGCTGCACTGGGACCAGGGAGCGAAGCCCCTGGAAGGCTGGGAGCACAGCCGCGAGATGGCGGTCTACGGATACCTTGCCGGCGCACGCGTCCCGATCGGGCTCTATCGAATCGACGAGAACCTCGTCGCAGTGCTGGAGCGGCAGATCAGCCAAGTAGTCATGCCGCCCTCCCGAGTCGCCATCTTCACCATCCCAGAAGACGTGCTCCGCCTCGTGAGCGTGAACCCCCCAGCGGACAAGGCCACTCACTGCCTGTCCGTCCCCGGGGTCGAGGATTGTGTCACGCAGCCGGTCTGAGAGGGCGGTTCGGGAGGTGATGACCGTTTCCCGGTGAGGCTGGGGCAGGGCTGCTCGTCGGGTGCTCGGCCGGCTACTGCTTCCTGGCGAAGCTGCCAACATCGACTTCGGTGAGGACATCGAGCTTGACCAGGCGTTTCAGCTTGGCGCGGGTGCCCGACGTTCTTCGGCAGCAGTTCGTGGTCGAGGGCCTGACAGACGTCGCGGGCCCGGAGAGGGCCGGTGACCTCGTTGAAGACGGCGAGGATGCGGGGGTAGTACGGGTGCTCGGGCAGGTCGGGCGAGACCGGGTGGGCGGGGAGCCGTTCGCCCAGGGCGGTGACGGTCTTCCGGGTGATGGCCAGGTGCTCGAGGTGGGTCTCGGCTTCCCGCAGCCGGGCCTGAAGTGCGGCGATCTCGGTGCGGAGGTCGTCGGCCAGGGCTCGGGCGGCGTCCTCCTGGATGCCGAGCGCGTCAAACAGTGGCTGAATGTTCACGCACTCACCGTCTGCGGGTCGCGCCAGGTGGGAGTGCTCACGCCGGTGAGCCGGCGGGCCATGACCTGAGTCATCGCCCAGTAGACGCGGGAGGCGGAGGAGGCCGGGCGGTGCTCGTAGTCGCGGACCAGGCGCCGGTGCAGTATCAGGATCCCGAAGGTCTGCTCGACCTTCCACCGCTTCGGCTGCGGGACGAACCCCTTGTCCTGCGGGTTGCGTTCGACGATCTCCACGTCGATCCCGAGCGAGGAGCCGTGGGCGACCACGGCGTTCTTGAAGCCCTGGTCGACCAGCGCCTTTTCGACGGTGCCTCCGGCGTTCTCGGCGACCTGGTCGAGCAGGGCGATGCCCGCGGCGTTGTCGTGCGTGCTCGCGGCGAGGACGGTGACGGCGATGACCAGGCCGAGCACGTCCACGGCCAGTCCCCGCTTGCGGCCCGGCACCCGTTTCGCCGCGTCCCGGCCGGTCGTGGAGGAGGGGACCCCGGCAGCCGCACGGACACTCTGCGTGTCCAGAACTACCAGGGTCGGGTCCTCTAATCGACGGGCCCGCTCACGGACCTCGCAGCGCAGGAGTTCATGAATGACCTGGTCAGTCCCGTCGTCGCGCCAGGCGGCGAAGTAGTAGTACGTTGCGCTCTTCGGCGGCAGGTCGTGGGGGAGGTAGGCCCACTGGCAGCCGGTCCGGCCCTGGTAGAGGATCGCGTTCACAATCTCCCGCATCGCATAGGCGCCCTGGTGGCCACTGACCGAGCGGTGCCGGTCCTTCCACGCCGTGATCACCGGCTCGATCAACGACCACTGCCCATCCGATAAGTCGCTCGGGTACCGGCTTCCGTTCACTCACCCCGCCACCCCAACAGACCACCGGCTGCGGACCAGCAGATTCCGCCCGCACCCGCACCATCAGGCGACGACAGAAACACTCAAAGACTCACGAACCGCCCTCTCAAAACCAGGTCACTAGGCGGATAACGACACCGTGCGCGGCGTAACCAACAAGTTCAACGAACAGCACTCTCGGCACCCCTTCACCCGCTGGCCGATCCGCAAACTCGCCGACCATCTGCGGCGCATCCTCCCCCGACACGTCCCGAGGGGCCGTAAGGCCCTGTGCTGCCTGCTCGCCCGGTGGGGCTCGAGAGTTCCATGTCCGGCCGGGTGCTGAATCGATACCTCCGGATCCCCTGCGCCCGAATCACCGGATGGAGGCGTGTCCTCCCCACCCGTCGTCACTCTCCGCAGTTAAGTTGGGCTCCGACGTCCGGTGCCCGGGGCAGCCGCGGCGTCCGCCGCGTGGATCCGCGATCGTTCCCCTCCACCCAACCTCCCTGCTCGGGCGCGAGCACACGCCCAGGAAACGGAACCGCCATGCGGGTAATCGCATACTTCATGCACGAGCATGAGGAACAGGCCGCGCTGAACATCCTCGGCAACCCCACCGCCACCGACAGCTATGTCATCGGGGACATCGCCGAGAGTGGCATTACCCAGCTCGAGAGCGCCGGACTCACCGTCGGCAGACTGGACGACGTCCGCAGCGAGACGTCCGCCATGGCCCGCGGGCGTCTGACCGGCAGATCCGCCACCCCCGAAGCGGACGGCGACGCGGAGGTCCTGGCCGTCGCCCCCGGCGACCGCGCCTCGTGGATCGTCCAGCTCGGCGAACCGCTCGTCGAACGGTACCGGGAGGAGATCGCCTCCACCGGCGTCGAGCTACAGCGCAGCGTCCCGGTCAACGCCTACATCGCGGCCGCCACCGAATCCCAGGCCGGCCAACTGGCCAACCTCGACTTCGTGGTCTCCGTCGACCGCTACGGTCCCCAAGTGGGAGCCCCCGTCCGGCTCCGGGCGGCCGAATCGCCGGCCCCGCCCACTGCAGGCGAGCCGAAGACGGCCACCGGCGGGCGCGTCTGGGATCTGCGGCTGGCAGAGACGCCCGGCGCCCGCGAGTCGGTCATGGCATGGCTCGAGGACCACGAGGCCTCTTCCGGCCTGCGCCTCATCGCCTCTGCCTCACACCGCATCCGGCTCAAGATCCCCGAGGGGTCCCCGCTGGAGACGGAGATTCCCCAACTCCCCGATGTGCTCGACATGGTCGAGTACGTCCCGCCGAAGCTGTGCAACGACCTCGCCGTCCGACTGATGGGAATCGTCCCCAACGGGGCGGGCAGCAGCGGTGTCCCGTTCACCGGCAAGGGGCAGACCGTGGCGGTCGCCGACACCGGCCTCGACCAAACTCACCCCGACTTCCAGGGCCGCATCGTCGGCGTGGTCGCGCTCGGCCGCCCCGGGGTCAGCGACGACCCGGACGGGCACGGCACCCATGTCGCAGGCTCCGTGCTGGGAGACGGTTCCGCCTCCCAGGGCCAGATTCGCGGCGCTGCTCCCGAAGCGAAGCTCTACTTCCAATCAATCATGGATGCGGCGGGAAACCTCGGCGGACTGCCCCTCTCCCTCGCCGATCTCTTCGAGCCCGCCTACCAGGCCGGCGCCCGCATCCACAGCAACAGCTGGGGTGCCGCAACTCAATCCGCGTACACCATCGACTCCGACGACGTCGACTCCTACGTCCACCAACGCCGCGACATGCTCGTCGTCATCGCCGCTGGCAACGAGGGAACCGCCGGGGTACGCCTGAACTCGCCCAAGGGCTTCGTCGACTGGGCATCCATCGGTTCACCCGGCTCCTGCAAGAACGCCCTCACCGTGGGAGCCAGCCGCAGCGACCGTACGAGCGGCGGCTTCTCCCAGGCCACCTACAACAGCCTGTGGCCGGGAGACTACCCCGACCCGCCCATCGGCGCCGACCGCGTGTCCGGCGACCCCGAATCCCTTGCCGCCTTCAGCAGCCGCGGCCCCTGTGACGACTTCCGCATCAAGCCGGAGCTTATGGCCCCCGGAACCGACATCCTGTCCGCCCGGTCCTCCCTCGCCCCCTCGAACCACTTCTGGGGGCTGCACCCCCAGAACCCCCGGTACGCCTACATGGGCGGGACCAGCATGGCCACCCCCCTCGCCTCGGGCTGCGCCGCACTCGTACGCCAGTACTACGCCGACCGGCGCAGCACCGAGCCCAGCGCAGCCCTCGTCAAGGCCACCCTGATCAACGGCGCACGCACGCTGTCGGGGCCTGACTCGACGGCCAAATTCCCGCACTACCAACAGGGCTTCGGTGCCATCCACATGCCCACCACCCTTCCCGACGACGGGGCGGCGGACTTCGACCTCGAGTTCGTCGACACGTGGCAGAAGCCGGCCAAGCAGTTCCAGCGCACCGGGGAACGCAAGCGCTTCAACGTGACTGCGGGATCAGCCACGCCCTTCCGGCTCTGCCTCGCGTACACAGACCTGCCCGGCCGCGGTCTCCAGAACGACGTCAGCGTGATCGTCCAGGCCCCCGACGGCACCAAGCATGTCGGGAACGCGGGACTGCCCAACCCGCTGATCGGCAGTGACTGCACCAACAACGTCGAGGTCGTCCGCATCGATGCGCCGCCTGCCGGTACCTACCTCATCCAGATCTTCGCCCGCAACCTGCTGGCCGGACCGCAGGACTTCGCCCTCGTCGTCACCGGCGATCTGAACGGCCCGATCGCGCAACTGGCCAACTGACCCGGCCGCGACAGAAGAAGCGGGCAGATGACGACGGCAGCACCGCCGCCTGCGGCGTCCCCGTTGTAGCAATACGGCAATCGGCCGATGTGTGGGGATCCTCCTTCAGCAGGCGTCCCTGCTCAGTGCTGGCGAGGTCAGGCCGAGGTGCGAAGCGGGGCGGCTTGCGGAAGGAAAACTGCTGCCCCGGCCCGCTGCGCGCGTTCGGCTCGGGCCCGGTGCAGGGCTGCGGTCTCCGTGGCGGCGAACTCCCGGCGCCGCTGCTGGACGCTGGCGTCGATCGGCGCCGGCTGGTCATCGGTGTGCTGGTCCGCCTCGGGGAAAGCCCGCTGGCTGAGTGCCCGCAGGACGCGTGCCTGCCGCGCGGCCGCCTGCGCGATGCCCGGGTCCGCTCGGGACGGCCTCCGCGCGGCACGGTGCGCTTCGACGGCGAGGCGGTAGCCCTCTGGCGGAGTAGACCGCTGCTCCTGGCCGCGAGCGGAAGGCTCTGGTGGACGACGTTGTGCTTGCCTGCGGTGGTCATGCCCGCCGCGATCCGCTGCGCCGGTCCACCCGTCATCTTCGACACGCCTATCCCCTCCCGTTCACCCGGCCGTAGCGCGGCCGCACCGCGCCTGCCGAAATACTGCCCGCCGGTCTGCGAGGAGAGAACCACTGAACGGCCTATCGGCATTGTCCGCAGCGAGGTGGACTGCGCGCCGACAGCCTGAACCTCCGCCGGGCGCGCGGGGCGGCTCTTCCGGCGCGGTACCGGCGCAGGGCGGCACATGCTGCAGCGAAGAGCAGGTGGGAGTTCCCCCAAGCTTCGGTGTGACGTGGCAGCAGGAGTCCGTTAGCTTGATCGTTCGCATCGGTACGGGGAGGGGCACACTGTGAGCGGGCTAACGCCTGAGCTGCAGTTCATCGCGAAGGGCATGATCCGCGGGTCGATGGGCTTGTTGGATTCGATGCGCGGGGCGCGGGATACCGCTATCGCGTTGGGGCATGAGCTCGATCGGCAGCACGGTATGGCCGGTGACGACGATGCGGGCCGGTCGTTTGCCAAGGTCTACGTGCCGGCGGCATCCACGACGCTGGACACGATGGGGTTCAGCTCGCACCTCCTTGGTGCCACGAGCCGTGGCCTGATGCGCAATGAACCGTTCCGACTTTCCTGCCGGTGTTTTGGTGGCCGGTGATCAGTCGGCTCGTGGTTCTGTGTCAGCGTAGTGTGCCGCCTCGTACTCGGTGGGGCTGATCATGCCCAGACTCGAGTGCAGGCGCCGGTTGTTGTACCACTCCACCCACGAGGCAGTGGCGTACTCGACCTCGGTGATCGTCTTCCAGGGGCCGTCGTGGAAGACGTTGGTGCGGATGCATTCGGACTTGTAGAGGCCGTTGATGGTCTCCATCAGGGCGTTGTCGTAGGCGTCGCCGACGCTTCCGACCGGGGGCGGATGCCCTCGAGCCGGAGGTGTTCGGTGAAGCGCACGCTCGTATATTGCGAGCCCGCGTCCGAGTGGCATATGAGCTGGTCCCGCCCCACCGGGGTGCCCTCGTGGCCGCGTCGCCACAACGCCATTCTGAGCGGCACGTCGACCAGTTCCACGTCCCGCTTCACCGAAGCGTGCCAGCCTACGATCTTCTGCGAGAAGCAGTCCACGATGAACGCGACGTAGGTGAACGACTGATACGTCCGGACATAAGTGAAGTCGGTGATCCACTTCTGGTCCGGGACGGGAGCGGTGAAGTCCCTGTTCAGCAGGTCCGCCGCCCGGCTGTCGGCCGGATTGGGGACGGTCGTTCTGGGTCTCTTCCCGCGCACCACGCCCGCCAGGCCGAGTGAGCGCATGGCCCGGTCGACGGCCCCGAAGCCGGCCTCGGGCAGGCGGGTGCGGCGGATGAGAGCCAGCATCTTGCGCCGGCCGTAGAGACCCTCGGGAGCCAGCACACGCCGCCCGGCTGCGTTGGTGGTGAAGGCCAGCTCGCGGACGGCGGCCTCGACCAGGGCGTCGCTCACGGTCCGGGCCGCGGGTCCGTTCGCCGGCCCGGCCGGGGCACACCAGGCTCGTAAGGTTCGTGCCGCGATCTTCAGTCCCGCGGTGTTCAGGGCGGTGAGGATCGACTCGACGGCGTGACCGACCGCCTTCATCTGGTCGACGAAGGCGACGATCAGCGGTTTCGGGGGTCGAGTTCCCCCGCGAAGAAAATTGTCGCCGACTTCAGTACCTCGTTGACCTCGCGCAGCCGCTTGTTCTCCGCCCGCAGCCTGCGCAGCTCCTCGCGTTCGTCGCTGGTCACACCAGCCGCGACGCCCGTGTCGATCTCGTGCTGGGCCACCCAGCGCCGCACGGACTCCCGGGAGACGCCCAAGGAATCAGCGACCTGGACATGGACAGCACGCTCGGTGGAGTACTCCGAGCGGTGCTGTGTCACCAGACGCACAGCCTGGCTCCGAAGCGCGGGGTCAATCTTCTTCGGCACGTGTCCCATCCTCTCTGATGGCTCACAACGGAGCGGCAGAGAAGTCAGAACGGTGCAGATTGCGGTGCACGGTAGACGCGGTCAGGCCCAGGATCGGGCCGATCCATGCGGGCCCAAGCTTGCGGGTCCGTCGCAGCTCTCAGACCCGTTCCTCCACGACGGAGGGCGTCCGGTGCCGGGTCTGCTGGAGCGGTCGGCCAGGCCGGCCTCGCCTTCGGCTTTCCAGCGGCGGCTCCATTTGTGGGCCGTGGGCCTGGATATGCCCATCTCAGCCGCCACGTGCGCGACCGGACGCCCGGATCGGACACGCTCGACCAGGATCCGCCTGCCGTGAACGGTCAGCCGGGCATTACGGTGGGACACGAAGACCTCCGTGTGCGGTGTGGAGCCTAGACACCTCCACCACACCGGAGGTCTTCGCCGCGATCAAGACCCGACCCTGTTAACAACGCTCGCGATCAATACAGCTAGTTGCCCAGCCAAGGGCGGTTGGGGAGACTACCCAGTAGAGATTCGAGCTTCCGGGCTACAACTCGCATCGCGGCTTCAAGATCCTCCATTGAAACCTCTTTTTGCTTGTACGAGCCGAACGCGTCATACAGCAAATCATGCTGCTCGTAGAAGCTTTCCAAGAGCTCCAGGTCGCTATACGATGAGCCTGAACTGGAAAGCTTCCCGACCGCCGAATACCACCACGACAAACGGGCATCAGCCAGGATGATACGCCCCCTCAATTCTCTTATTGAATACACCCTCGCTTTCGGCCATGCATTCATCTCGATCATCATGTCAGTAAACGATGGTAGGTCACTCACGGAACAGGATCCACCCCTTTCCGCTCAGCCGCCAAAGTTATTTCTAATCCATTTGACCATATCTCTACCCTGCGGTAGGGGGTTACCCCCGCCAGCCTCAACGACCCTACTACAATAGGTCAAGCAGTTATTGGTCAGCGCATCATCCGCCCCTTGACCCGAACCACCCCTGTGCGCCTTCTTGGCATAGGATATAGCCGCGTCAGGATTCGACAGATCAATGCCCACCGAACCTCGGCGAGAATTCGCGTACGAGAAATTATCCGGCATTGGTTTCAGGGTTCCGCCCGGATTCATCGCGTGGGTGTTAAATGACTCCCCATTAGCGGTCCTGATTTCAAGAGTGTAGTGCGGGCCATCCTGAAGCTCGTACTTGTGAATAGTGGCGGTACCAGAGCCCCCGCAGTTGTGAACCAGGACGGGCGTGGCGCCAGCGAGCACATAGTATGTGTGCAGATCGGCGACAGTGAGGTTGTAGGTGTCATTGACGCCGGTGTACGTGTGCGTGCCGGCTACGGACACGGTCACGCCTGTTTCCGTGCGGAGGGTCATGCCGGGGCGGAGCTGCTCGGCGTCGAGCCATGCGTCCTCGGATTCCGACCAGAACGGGTGCTGCCCCGTCGCCGTTATGTTCTCGGCACCCTCAGGAGTTGCCACAGTGATGTCCACATAGGACTTGTCGTCCTTGGTGTATATCGCGGCAGTAACACCCTTAGACATCGTTTCTTTTGGCGTGATTGTTCGTTGAACCGTGCCTGACGGATCTGGTTGAGCGGCTGGTGCCGGACGAGTTGTGGGTGCTGTTCCGGAGGGTGGTGCCTCCGACGGAGGTGGTACGTCCGCAGGGTGGCGGCCGGCGCCGGGCGGGTGATCGCGAGGCCTTGGCCGCGGTCATCTTCGTGGCGACGTCGGGTTGCGCTTGGAGGCAGCTGCCGCCTGTGTTCGGTCCGAGTTGGCAGACGGTTTACCGGCGTTTTGCCCAGTGGAGTCGGGCCCGGGTCTGGGCCCGACCCCACCCCGTCATCCTCGACGAACCCGGCGCCCGTGGGGAACCTGACCGGTCGTGCTGCGCCATCTACCCCGCCCACCCGCGGGCTGGAAAAGGGGGAC
>NZ_JBVHVT010000094.1:0-33279 GCF_055564695.1 Streptomyces sp. NPDC029014 | reverse complement strand
ACCCCCCCCCCCCCCCCCCCCCCCCCCCCCACCCCCCCCCCCCCCACCCCCCCCCCCCCCCCCCCCCCCCCCCCCCCCCCCCCCCCGCGCGCATGTCCGTGTGCGAGTGCATCCAGCCGCGTTCGAACGCAGCAGCTTTAGCCAAAGCCATTCCATCGGGTGATCGTCCTGCCGTCTGGCTGACTGCCGCGCGCTCCCCAACTAGGGTGCGGCGCAAGCATTCCGGCACTTGGCCCACCGGCATTGCGATGTCAGTGGCGGGTGTCACAGTGGGGGAGTGAGCAAAACCGCCGCAGGGCAGAGGGGGTGAGGTCCGGTCGTGTCCGGAACCGGTTCGTATCGGGAAGGGAGCCCGCCGTCCGCGCGCTCCCGGGCCCTGGCCGTGCTGCGCGTGCGCAGCAGGGCGCTGGCCGTCGGCCTGCTGCCCGCCGCCCTCGCGGTGGTGCTGGTCTCCGCCCGGATGACCGGATGGCTGGCCGGGGACCCCTGGCCGCTGGTGACCCTCGTCGTGTGTGCGGTCGCCGTGCTGGTGCTGCTGGTGGGCGGGATCTTCACCGCGGTGGTGGTGCGGGCCGGCCCCGCCGTGACGCCGACCGTGCCGCTGACCGAGGCCGAGGCGCCCGACCTGTACAGGCTGGTGCGCGATCTGGCCGACCGCATGGAGGTGCCGGCGCCCTCCGCGATAGCCCTGACGCCGGACTGCGACAGCTGGCTGGAGGACCGCACGCATGCCGCCCACCGGCGCCGCGGCCGGCCCGCCGGCCCAGGGACGGAGCCGGGCGCGGCGCCCGTGCTGGTGATCGGCTCGCCGTTCCTGTGGTGGATGCGGGTCGCCGAGCTGCGGGCGGTGCTCGCGCCGGTCGTCGCCGGTACGGGGCCTTCGGCGCACCCCGACATAGCCGATGCCCGCGGCTTCGTGCGCGGGCTGGACGCCGCCGTGGACGTGGCCGACCGGCCCGGCCTCGGCTGGATCGGCGGACCGGCGCGGCTGCTGCTGCGGCTGTGCCGGGAGGACGCCGCCGAGATGGAGCGAGGGGTGGCCGCGGCCGCCTCGGACCGGGCGCAGCGGGTGGACTACGGGCTGCGGATCGTCGCCCAGGAGCAGGTGGGCCTCGCGTACGCGGGGTGGGACCGGCTGCTGACGCGGGTGGCGCTGCCTGCGTGGCGGATGGGTCGGTGGCCCTCGCACCTCGACGCCGGGGTGGTGTCCGCGCTGACCGAGCTGTCCCGGCGGGACCGGATGGCCGACGGCTTCGCCTCCCGGCTGGGCGAGCGGCCCGCGTGCGACCTGCTGGAGCGGCCCGGCGCCGTCGACGAGGCGGCCTCGCTGCTCGCCGCGCGGCTCTTCCACGGCGGCCCGGCCGAGGTCGGGCCGGACTGGGCACCGGTGGACTGGGCGGCGTACCCGGAGGAGGTCGTGGACCGCACCTGGCGGGCGGAGGCAGCCCGGTTGCAGGGGGCGCTGGACGCCCTGGCCGTGCCCCCGGGAGCGGGTCCCACACTGGACCGGGTCCTCGGCTACCTGGCGGAGGCCGGCGGCGACGGCGGGGCCGGGGAGGCCCTGGCCGGCCGGCTCAGCGGCGACCTGGCCAGGGAAGAACGCTCCGGAGGCCGCCGCTCCGTGGTGGCCCGCGGTGCGGACACCGTCCCCCTCTTCCCGCTGCAGCCGCCGAGGAGCGGCCGGGACCTGCTCGCTGACCACGTGACGGCCTTGGTGTGCTGCGCGGCGGTGGACTGCGTCGGCGCCGCCCCGGGCCTGGACTGGCTGGACGGACCGGTCCTGCTGGCGGGTGGCGAGCGCCGCTCGGACCTGGCCCCCCGCGTACTGAGCCTGGTCGAGGACGGCGATCCGGAGCCGCTGCGCGACTGGCTGGCCGAGCTGGGTATCCGCCCCGAGAAACCGGTCCGCCTGGTCTGACCGGCCGCCCCCCCCCGCGTACCCCGGCCGCACACCGCCCACCCCGGGCGCACGCCGAGCGTTCCTCCTCGGCCGGTTCGCGGGCCGGATCCCCCGTCGTATCCCTGGCCCCGGTTGTGGCGAACGGTGACGGAACGAGCGCGTCATGTGATGTGCTGGGACCGGCCGCCGCCGGACTTCCTGGACCGTGCCGCGCCGCCGTGTGCAGAAGCCGTTCGGGGGAGCGAGGGAGGGGAGCGGAATGGGTGCGGACCGGATCCGGCGATGGGAGTCAGGGGCGCTCGCCCACGCGGTGAACGACCCCTTCGGGCAGGGCCCGCTGCCGTGGCTCCGCGGCAGCGAGCCGCACGTCGACGCCACCGGCCGCGTCGTGCCCTGGTACGCGGCCCCCGGCCGGTCCCCCGACACCGGCCCCCGTACCGCCGACGACGTGCACCGGCAGATCAAGGGGTTCACCTCCGCCGGCGCCGTGGCCCCCGGCGAGAGCATCGACTTCCACATCACCGTGGACCCGCCCCAGCCGTTCTCCGTCGACGTCCACCGCATCGGCCACTACGGCGGCGCCGGCGCCGCGAGGATCACCACCAGCCCGCGCCTGTCCGGCATCGTCCAGCCGCCGCCGCTCACCGCCGACCGCACGGTCTCCTGCCACCACTGGTGGTTGTCCTGGCGGCTCCGGGTCCCGGAGCACTGGAACACCGGGGCGTACGTGGCCGTGCTCACCACCGCCGACGGCTACCGCTCCCACATCCCCTTCACCGTGCGCGACGGCCGCCCCGCCGACCTGCTGCTCCTGCTGCCCGACATCACCTGGCAGGCGTACAACCTCTACCCCGAGGACGGCCGCACCGGCGCGAGCCTCTACCACGCCTGGGACGACGACGGCCGGCTCCTCGGCACGCAGGACGCCGCCGTCACGGTCTCCTTCGACCGCCCCTACGCGGGCACGGGCCTGCCCCTGCACGTGGGCCACGCCTACGACTTCATCCGCTGGGCCGAGCGGTACGGCTACGACCTCGCCTACGCCGACGCCCGCGACCTGCACGCCGGCCGCGTCGATCCCTCCCGCTACCGCGGCCTCGTCTTCCCCGGCCACGACGAGTACTGGTCGGCCGCCATGCGCCGGGCCGCCGAGCGCGCCCGTGACCAGGGCACCTCGCTGGTGTTCCTGTCCGCCAACACCATGTACTGGCAGGTCGAGCTGGCGCCCTCCCCGTCGGGGGTCGCCGACCGGCTCCTGACCTGCCGCAAGCGCCGCGGCCCCGGCCGCCCCAGCCTGTGGCGCGAGGTCGACCGCCCCGAACAGCAGCTGCTCGGCATCCAGTACGCGGGGCGGGTCCCCGAGCCGGCGCCGCTGATCGTGCGCAACGCCTCGCACTGGCTGTGGGAATCCACGGGCGCCGGTGAGAACGACGAGCTGCCCGGCCTGGTCGCGGGCGAGGCCGACCGGTACTTCCCCCGCACCCAGCTGCCCGAGCACCGGGACCGGATCCTGCTGGCGCACTCCCCGTACCGGGACGGCGACGGGGCCAAGCGCCACCAGGAGACCTCCCTGTACCGGGCCCCCAGCGGCGCCCTCGTCTTCGCGTCGGGCACCTTCGCCTGGTCCCCGGCCCTCGACCGCCCGGGCCACGTGGACGAGCGGATCCAGCGGGCCACGGCCAACCTCCTGGACCGGATCTGCAAGCGGGGCTGACCCGCCCGGGCCGGACCCGTCGTCCGCCCGCGCGGACGGGTGCGGGAGAATGGGGCTGCGCTTCGTACAGAACCACAGGGAGACCCCGTGTCCGGATTCGTCGAAAAGCCCGAGCCGGTTCAGGTTCCAGGCCTCGTCCACCTCCACACCGGCAAGGTGCGCGACCTCTACCGCGACGGGGACGGCAACCTCGTCATGGTCGCCAGCGACCGGATGTCCGCCTTCGACTGGGTGCTGCCGACCGAGATCCCCGACAAGGGCCGGGTCCTCACGCAGCTCTCGCTGTGGTGGTTCGAGCAGCTCGCGGACCTCGTCCCGAACCACGTGATCGGCACGGACCTCCCCGCGGGCGCCCCCGCGGACTGGGCGGGCCGCACGCTGATCTGCAAGAACCTGACGATGGTTCCGGTGGAGTGCGTGGCCCGCGGCTACCTCACCGGCTCCGGCCTCGTCGAGTACGACCAGACCCGTACGGTCTGCGGGCTCGCCCTGCCCGAGGGCCTCGTCGACGGCTCCGAGCTGCCCGCGCCGATCTTCACGCCGGCGGCCAAGGCCGAGGTCGGCGAGCACGACGAGAACGTCTCCTACGAGGAGGTCGCGCGCACCACTGGCGCCGAGACCGCCGCGCTGCTGCGCCAGACCACCCTGGCCGTGTACGGCCGGGCCCGGGACATCGCCCGCGAGCGGGGGATCATCCTGGCGGACACCAAGTTCGAGTTCGGTTTCGACGCGGACGGCACCCTGGTCGCCGCCGACGAGGTGCTGACCCCGGACTCCTCCCGCTTCTGGCCGGCCGACCTGTGGGAGCCGGGCCGTGCCCAGCCCTCCTTCGACAAGCAGTTCGTCCGCAACTGGCTGTCCTCCCCGGCCTCCGGCTGGGACCCGAAGGGCGAACTCCCGCCGCCGGCCCTTCCGCAGGAGGTCGTCGAGCAGACCCGCGCCAAGTACATCGAGGCGTACGAGCGGCTCACCGGCCAGAACTGGTCCTGAGAGACGAAGAAGCCCCCGGTCCGAGACCGGGGGCTTCTTCCTTCTGGAGCGGACAACGAGACTCGAACTCGCGACATCCACCTTGGCAAGGTGGTGCTCTACCAACTGAGCTATGTCCGCATGCGCCGTGGCGCGGGAACCACTATACCCAACCGCGCTCGCGCGCGAGACGCACCGCGGCGTGCCGGTTCTCCGCACCGATCTTCGAGGCCGCCGACGACAGGTAGTTGCGCACGGTCCCCTGCGACAGGCCCGCGCGTTCCGCGATCTCCGCCACCGGTGCCCCGTCCCCGGCCAGTTCCAGCACCTCGGCCTCGCGGGCGGTCAGCGGCGAGTCCCCCGCGCTGATGGCGTCGGCCGCCAACTCGGGGTCCACGTACCGACCTCCGGCGTGCACCGTCCGGATCAGCTCGGCGAGCCGCTGCGCCGACACCGTCTTCGGTGCGAAGGCCCGCACTCCGGCCGCCAGGGCACGCTTGAGGTGGCCGGGCCGCCCGTGGCTGGTCACGATCATGGTCCTGCACTCGGGGAGTTCGGCCTTCAGGGACGTGGCCACGCTCACACCGTCCGCCCCGGGCATCTGCAGGTCCAGCACGGCCACGTCCGGCCGGTGGGCGCGCGCCATCGCCAGGGCCTCCGGCCCCGAGGCCGCCTCTGCGACGACCAGCAGGTCGTCCTCCAGGGCGAGCAGGGCGGCGAGCGCCCCGCGGATCAGGTGCTCGTCGTCGGCCAGCAGTACGCGTACGGGGCTCACGCCCGCACCTCCAGTCCTCGCAGTTGGCGGCCCGGGATACGGGCCCGGAGCCGGAACCGTCCGTCGCCCACCGGGCCGGCGTCGAGCGTGCCGTCGAGCACGGCGAGGCGCTCGCGCAGCCCGGCGAGTCCGGAGCCGGGCGGCCCGGCCGGCACTTGGGGTGCCCCGTCGTTCTCCACCACCAGGGTCAGTTCGCCGTCCTCGGGGGCCGTGAGGCGTATCACGCAGTGGCGCGCGTCGCCGTGCCGCAGGACGTTCGTGGTGGCCTCCCGGACCACCCAGCCGAGCGCCGACTGCACCTCGGGGCGCAGCTTCCGCCCTGGTTCGGCCTCGACTTGGCAGTCCATCCCGGCCGCGCTCAGCACGCCCCGTGCGCCCTCCAGCTCCGCCGCGAGGTCGGCCTCCCGGTAGCCGCGGACGACGTCGCGCACCTCGCGCTGCGACTCGCGGGCGATCCGCTGCACCTCGATCATCTGGGTGACGGCCTCCGGGCGTTCGCGCCGGGCCAGCTGGACCGCCAGCTCGCTCTTGAGGGCGATGACGGCGAGGTTGCGGCCCATCACGTCGTGCAGGTCGCGTCCGAAGCGCAGCCGCTCCTCGGCGACGGCCAGCTGGGCCTGGAGCTCGCGGGCGTGGTCCAGCTCGTAGACCATCTTCAGCAGCCAGCCCGAGAACCCGCAGGCCAGGCATATGAACAGGCCGCCCAGCAGCACCGCGACCGCGTAACCGAGGGCCTCTTTCACGGGCAGGCCCACGGCCAGCACCGCCGTTCCCGTGCCGAGTGCCCAGGCCGGGGCAACGCACCACATCCGGCGGACCCGGTTCATGCAGAGCACGAGCGACCCGCCGGTGAAGCTGGCCAGGCCGACCACCATCGACGGGGCCGCCTCCTCGGGGAAGTGCCCCGTCTTGCGGAGCACCAGGAGGGCGAGGCAGGCGGCGGCGGCCGCGACGGTCGTCGCCATCGCGAGCCGTACCGGCCGCTCCCGGCGGCCCACCAGCCAGTCCAGGGCCCGGGAGGAGAGGAACGCCGTGGTCACGGCGTGCGCGAGGACGACGAGCAGCGCCCCGAGCGCGACCGGCCGCGCGATGCCCTTCTCGGCGGCCATGCCGATCGGGGCCAGGCCGAAGGAGAAGATCTCGATGACCATGAAGAAGTGGAACGACCACCGGGTGTAGAGCTCGACCTTGCCCGCGCTGCTGCGGTCCTTCCACCATCCGGTGAGTTTCGACACGGTTCCCCGATTCCCCCGATCACCCTGCGGCGGGTGCTCTTCCCCATGGCTCCAGCCTTGCGGCGGGCCCTTCGTCGCACCAGTGGGCGTGGTCATCGCCCCCGATGACATTTGTCAGTACGCGGCAGGTCGCCGGCAGGTCGTTCTGCGAGCGCATACGACAAAGGCCCTGATCGATGATCAGGGCCTTTGCACTCTGAGCGGACGACGAGACTCGAACTCGCGACATCCACCTTGGCAAGGTGGTGCTCTACCAACTGAGCTACGTCCGCATGCCCGCTCCGGCGTTTCGGCCGGGCGATGCGTGCATCACTCTACCTGATCCACCGGAGTGGTCGGTAAAGCCTTGCGAGCGGGTGACAGGAATCGCACACTGCGCCTTCCCCCTGGAAGGGGGATGTTCTGCTACTGAACTACACCCGCACGACCTTCGAGGCTCTGACCTGCGGTCTCGCCCCTCGGCGTGATCCACACACTAGCGGACGGGAGGGGGTGGATGCCAAATCGGCCTCGGGGTCCGCCTCAGTGGGCCTGGTGGTAGGCCTCGTAGACCCGCTTGGGGATGCGGCCCCGCGGGGGCACGTCGAAGTCGTGCGACCGGGCCCAGGCCCGGACGACCGCCGGGTCGGGGGCGAGGGAGGTGTGCTTGAAGGCCTTCCCGGAGCGGGCCTGTCGGCGTCCGGCGGCCATGTACGGGGCGAGGACGTCCCTCAGTTTCTCGGCGTTGGTCAGATTCAGGTCGATCTCGTAGGACCTACCGTCCAGGCCGAACGTGACCGTTTCCGCCGCTTCTCCGCCGTCGATGTCGTCGGAGAGTGTGACCACTACGCGCTGCGCCACGGATATCGGTCCCTTCGCGCGACAGCCGCCGCCGCTGACGTGCGGTGATGTCGCCTGTGTGGATGTTTCGGAGCAATGCGTCTTTCGCTACCGGGTGCGGAGCGGCAAATGCCGCGCTGCGGAGGATTCCTTTGTACCTCGATTCCCATTGCATTGCGAAGCCCAGTTAATTATCTCCGCGTGTCCCGCCGCAATCCCGGGCACGTGGTTTTCCGGTGGATTTTGCGAAGCGTTGGTGAAGCCGAAAGGGGCCCGCGTCGGAGGGGTCCGGAGAGGGGCTCGTGGACCCCCTTCGGAAATCTACCCGCGTAGAAATTTCGGGCGGGTACGCTGAAGGAACCGCCTTCGCACCAACCACCCATCGGGAGTGCCAGTGGCACGCGTCGTAGTCGACGTCATGCTCAAGCCGGAGATCCTCGACCCCCAGGGCCAGGCGGTGCAGCGTGCACTGCCGCGCCTGGGCTTCGAGGGCATCGCCGACGTCCGCCAGGGGAAGCGCTTCGAGCTGGAAGTGGACGGTCCGGTCGACCAGGCCGCCCTCGACCGCATCCACAAGATGGCCGAAACGTTCCTCGCCAACACCGTCATCGAAGACTTCGTCGTCAAGGTGGAGTCGTGACCGCTCGCATCGGTGTCGTCACGTTCCCCGGAACGCTGGACGACCGTGACTCGCTGCGCGCCGTCCGCCTCGCAGGCGCCGAGCCGGTCTCGCTGTGGCACCGCGACAAGGACCTGCACCAGGTCGACGCGGTCGTCCTCGCGGGCGGCTTCTCGTACGGCGACTACCTGCGCGCCGGTGCCATCTCCCGGTTCTCGCCGGTGATGGAGACCATCATCGAGCAGGCCAGGGCCGGCATGCCGGTCCTGGGCATCTGCAACGGCTTCCAGGTCCTCACCGAGGCCCACCTGCTGCCGGGCGCGATGCTCCGCAACAACCACCTGCACTTCATCTGCCGCGACCAGAAGCTCCGCGTCGAGAACGCCGGAACCTCCTGGACCGGCGACTACGAGCAGGGCCAGGAGATCTCCGTCCCGCTCAAGAACATGGACGGCCGCTACGTCGCCGACCAGCGCACCCTGGACGAGCTGGAGGGCGAGGGCCGCGTGGCCTTCCGCTACCTCGCCCGCGGCGAAGCCGCCCATGGATACGGCAACCCCAACGGGTCGCTGAACGACATCGCCGGCATCACCAACGCCGCGGGCAACGTCGTCGGCCTCATGCCGCACCCCGAGCACGCGGTCGACCCGCTGGTCGGAACGGGCGGCACCGACGGCCTGCCGTTCTTCACCTCGGTCTTGAAGAAGCTGGTAAGCGCATGACTCTGGACACCGTCAAGCACGCCGCCGAGACCCCGGACTCGGCGCAGCCCTGGAAGGAACTCGGCCTCAAGGAGGACGAGTACCAGCGGATCCGGGAGATCCTCGGCCGCCGCCCCACCGGTGCCGAGCTCGCCATGTACTCGGTCATGTGGTCCGAGCACTGCTCGTACAAGAGCAGCAAGGTCCACCTGCGCCAGTTCGGCGAGAAGGCCCCCGAGAACGACGCGATGCTCGTCGGGATCGGCGAGAACGCCGGTGTCGTCGACGTCGGCCAGGGCTACGCGGTCACCTTCAAGGTCGAGTCGCACAACCACCCCTCGTACATCGAGCCCTACCAGGGTGCGGCGACCGGCGTCGGCGGCATTGTCCGCGACATCCTCGCCATGGGTGCCCGCCCGGTCGCCGTCGTCGACCCGCTCCGCTTCGGCGCGGCCGACCACCCCGACACCAAGCGCGTCCTGCCGGGCGTCGTCGCGGGCATCGGCGGCTACGGCAACTGCCTGGGCCTGCCCAACATCGGCGGCGAGGTCGTCTTCGACTCCTGCTACCAGGGCAACCCGCTGGTCAACGCCGGCTGCATCGGCGTGATGAAGCACGAGGACATCCACCTCGCCAAGGCCTCCGGCCCCGGCAACAAGGTCATCCTCTACGGCGCCCGCACGGGCGGCGACGGCATCGGCGGCGTCTCGGTCCTCGCGTCCGAGACCTTCGACGACACCAAGCCCACCAAGCGCCCGGCGGTCCAGGTCGGCGACCCCTTCCAGGAGAAGCTCCTCATCGAGTGCACCCTGGAGATCTTCAAGGAGAAGCTGGTCGCGGGCATCCAGGACCTCGGCGGCGCCGGCCTGTCCTGCGCCACCTCCGAGCTGGCCTCGGCCGGTTCCGGCGGCATGCGCGTCGAGCTCGACACCGTGCCGCTGCGCGACGCGACGCTCTCGCCCGAGGAGATCCTCATGAGCGAGTCGCAGGAGCGCATGTGCGCGATCGTCGAGCCTCAGCACGTCGACCGCTTCATGGAGATCTGCGAGAAGTGGGACGTCATCGCCACCGTCATCGGTGAGGTGACCGACGGCGAGCGCCTGGAGATCTTCTGGCACGGCGAGCAGATCGTCGACGTCCCGCCGGGCACCGTCGCCCACGAGGGCCCGGTCTACCAGCGCCCGTACGCCCGCCCGGAGTGGCAGGACGCCCTCCAGGCGGACGACGCGGCGAAGCTGCCCCGCCCGCAGACCTCCGAGGAGCTCCGCGCGCAGGTCCTGGCCCTGGTCTCCTCCCCGAACCAGGCCTCGAAGTCCTGGGTCACCGACCAGTACGACCGCTTCGTGCAGGGCAACACCGTCCTCGCGCAGCCCGAGGACGCGGGCATCGTCCGCATCGACGAGGAGTCGAACCTCGGCGTCGCCATGGCCACCGACGGTAACGGCCGCTTCGCCAAGCTCGACCCGTACGCGGGCGCGCAGCTGGCCCTGGCCGAGGCGTACCGCAATGTCGCCGCGACCGGCGCCAAGCCGCTGGCCGTCTCCGACTGCCTGAACTTCGGCTCGCCCGAGGACCCGGGCGTCATGTGGCAGTTCGCCGAGGCCTGCCGCGGTCTCGCGGACGGCTGCCTGGAGCTGGGCACCCCGGTCACCGGCGGCAACGTCTCGCTGTACAACCAGACCGGCGAGACCGCGATCCACCCGACCCCGGTCGTGGCGGTCCTCGGTGTGATCGACGACGTCAACCGCCGTACGCCGATGGCGTTCGCGGAGGCCGGCCAGCTGCTCTACCTGCTCGGCGACACCGCCGAGGAGTTCGGCGGTTCGGCCTGGTCGCAGGTGGTCCACGACCACCTCGGCGGCCTGCCGCCCAAGGTGGACCTGGGGCGCGAGAAGCTGCTCGCCGAGATCCTGATCTCGGCGTCCCGCGACGGCATGGTCGACGCGGCGCACGACCTCTCGGACGGCGGCGTGATCCAGGCGCTCACCGAGTCCTGCCTGCGCGGCGGCAACGGTGCCCGGCTCGTGGTGCCCGAGGGCCTGGACGCCTTCACCTTCCTGTTCTCCGAGTCCGCGGGCCGGGCCGTCGTGGCCGTCCCGCGCAGCGAGGAGCTCCGCTTCACCGACATGTGCGGTGCGCGCGGCCTGCCCGCCACCCGCATCGGTGTCGTGGACGGCGAGGAGATCGAGGTCCAGGGCGAGTTCACGATCCCGCTGGCCGAGCTCCGCGAGGCCCACGAGGCGACGATCCCGGCCCTGCTGGCCTGATCCGCGCCCGTCCGATCCGTCGGACCGGACCCCCGACCCGCACCGGCGGGCCGGGGGTCCGGCGTTTTCCGGGACCGGCGCCGCATCCACCCGGAGGGACTCTTGTACGGGATTACGTAATGACGTAACTTCGCAGTATGGATCTCGAAGCGCGCGTGGCCGAGCTCGAACGACGGCTGGCAGCACTCGAAGCACGGGAACCGCAGGAAACCCAGCGGCCCCAACCCGCCCACCCGGAAGGGGACTTCTGGGCGCTGGAGGGCTTCAAGGCGCAGCTCGCCGAGCTCGGCGCCGACACCGGCGGCGTACTGTTCACGGGTGCCGTCGGGCTCCCCACCGGCGAGCGGTACGAGTGGCAGCAGGGCTTCCCCACCGCGGAACTCCTCGGCGATCCCGCGGAGGACCGGCAGCGCACCGCCGACGCCCTCGCCGCGCTCGGCAGCCCCGTACGGATCCGACTGCTGCGGGAGGTCCTGGCCGGGCGGCGGACCGCCGCCGAGCTGACCGCGCTCGACGGGGTCGGCACCAGCGGGCAGGTCTACCACCACCTGCGCCAGCTCACCGCGGCCGGCTGGCTGCACACCACCGGGCGCGGGCGGTACGAGGTCCCCGGCGGCCGGGTCGTCCCGCTGCTCGTCGCCTTCGCGGCGGCCACACCGTGACGCGGGCGGAGACCTCGGGCGCGGCGGACACGGCGGTTCCTGCTCCTGCTCCCGCTCCGGCCCCGCCCGCCCGGCTGCGGAAGGCGGTGCACCGGGCCTACCGGGGCTGCTGGCTGCTGTTCCTGCTGCTCATCGCCACCGACCTCGGTCTCGGATTCCCCGCCGACACCCGCTGGGTGTGGCTGCCCGCCGGGGCCGCCGTGCTCCTCACGTTCTGCGCCGGCCGGCTGGCCGCCCGAGCACCCCGCACGGCCGAGCCCGCCCGGCTGGTCGCACCGCCGGTGGCCGGCCGCTGGTCCGCGGTCAACAGCCCCGCGGACAAGGTCCCGAGCCACGGAACCCACCGGCTGGGGCAGGCCTGCGCCATCGACATCACGGCCGAGCCCGGCCCGCAGGATCCCCCGCACCCCGGTTTCTCCCCGCTCTGGCCGCCGTTCCGTCCGGCCCGCGCCTTCCCCGCCTTCGGTGCGCCGGTGTACGCGGTCGCCGACGCGGTGGTGGTCCGGGCGGCCGGCCGCCGCCGTGACCACCTCAGCCGCACCTCCTGGCCGGCGCTGCTGTGGCTGCTCCTGGTCGAGGCCTCGTTCCGGGACCTCGGCGGCCCCGGATGGATCCTCGGCAACCACCTCGTCCTGGACCTCGGCGACGGCACGTACGCCCTCTACGCGCACCTGCGGCGCGGCTCGCTGAAGGTCCGGGCGGGCGACCGGGTCACCGCCGGGCAGCCGCTCGCCGCGTGCGGGAACTCCGGGAACTCCACCGAGCCCCACGTGCACTTCCAGCTGATGGACGGGCCCGACCCGGACACCGCCAGGGGCCTGCCCTTCGGCTGGCACGGCATCGGGGTCCCCGCGAACGGCGAGGTGTTCGACGCCGGCCCGCGCCCCTGACGCCGGCCCGGCCCGCGGCCGCCGCACCCGCGGTGGCTGCGGTGGCCGCGGCCGATCGGGCAGACTCGCCGCATGGCATCCAGGACCCGTCGCACCCGTACCTACGACGCCGCGAAGATCCGTGCGGCCGTCACCGCGCAGTTCGCCCACATCGCCGACGCCGTCCGGGAACTGACCCCCGAACAGCTCGGCCGGGACAGCGGGCTCGGCGACTGGACCGTGGCCGACCTGGCCGCCCACATCGCCTGGATCGCCGACTCGCTGGCCGCCGGGCTCGCCCGTCCGCCGGCGGCCGTGCCCGAGCTGACGGCCGTGGAATGGCCCTCCGCCACCGCCTCCCTCGCCGGGAAGATCGCGGAGGCCGCCAAGGAGACCCTGGAGGGCGCCCCGGCGGCCGAGCTGTTCGCGCACGCGGGCGCCCGGCTGTCCGAGGCACTGGACGCGAACCCGGGCAGCCGGGTCCTCGCCCTCTGGGTCGGGGACATGACGCTGGCCGACTTCCTCGTCACCCGGACCGTGGAGCTCGTCGTGCACACCGACGACCTCAACCGGGCCGCCGGGCTGGCCGTCCCGATCGAGCGGCAGGCGCTCGCCGCCTGCACCCGGCTGCTCGCCGACGCCCTCGCCCTCAAGGCGCCCGGCGGATCGGTCGAGGTGCGCATCCCGCCCTTCGCGGTGGTCCAGTGCATCGAAGGCCCCCGGCACACCCGCGGCACTCCGCCGAGCGTGGTGGAGACCGACCCGCTGACCTGGATCAGGCTGGCCACGGGCCGGCAGGACTGGGCCTCGGCGGTCGCCGACGCCCGGGTCACGGCCAGCGGCGAGCGGGCCGACCTCGCGGCGCTGCTGCCGGTGATGAGCTGACCGCGGTGCCGCGCGCGGAACCGGCCGGGTCCGGCGTCCGTCCCAGGGGCATGCCCCCACTCCGGCACTTCCCCGCGGCCCTGGCCGCCGTACTCGCCCTGGCCACCGCCACCACGGCCTGCGCCGACGGTTCCGGCCCCGCCGGCACCCTGCCGGGCCCCGGGTTCTCGGGCTCCTGGTCCGTCGAGCGACTGACCGCGGACGGCCGGACCCTCACCGCGCCGCCCGCCGCACACCTGGCGGTCGAGCCCACCGGCGCCCGTACGGCCGAGGCGAAGGGGAACTACGGCTGCAACGGGTTCACGGCTGCCGTGACCTACGAGGACGGGTCCGCACCGTCCGCCGTCAGCGTCACGCCCGGCTCCTCCACCGCCATGGCCTGCGAGCACATGGAGTTCGAGACGGCCTTCGCCAAGCTGCTGAAGGGCCGGCTGGAGGTGCGGCGGGAGTCCGCCGACCGGCTGGTACTGACCTCCCCCGGCGCCGGCACCGTCGAGCTGACCTCGAAGCCGCCGGTGCCGGACGCCCCGCTCACCGTCACCGAGTGGACGGTGACCGGGCTGATCAGCGGTGACACGGCGGCCTCCGTGCCCGCGCCGGCCGCCGGCAGGGCCGTGTTCACCCTCGGCGCCGACGGCAGCGCGAGCGGCAGCCTCGGCTGCAACCGCTTCAGCGCCGAGGTCGGGATCGACGGCCCACGGATCACTTTCGGCCAGCTCACCACGACCCGAATGGCCTGTACGGGCCCTGAGGGCGACCTGGAGCGGACGCTGACCGAACTCCTCGGCAGCGGCCCGCTCGCCTGGCGGATCGAGGCCCGCACGCTGACCCTGACGGCGGCCGACGGCAAGGGCCTCACCGCGCGGGCCGCCTCCGCCGCCGAATGACCGCCGGGGCCGCGGACCCCTCTCCGCGCGGAAAGGAAAAGAAAGGGAAAAGAAACTCAGTGCGGGACCCGGCCCGACAAGGGTGACGGCAGGGTCTCCAGAGGCGGAAGAGGGTGGCCCGGAAGCCCGTACGAATCCGCGGCCCCCCTTGCCAATCACGGCATTCCGGATATCGGGCCGTCACCCTCCGCAGGTGTTACCCGACTGTCCGCACTGTGACTTTTCCCGGCCATCCCCAATTCGGACCAGTGGTCGATCTCGCCTACACTCGGATGCGTGCCTCGTGGTGATGGACGACTCAACCACGACCTGCTCCCCGGCGAAAAGGGCCCCCAGGACGCTTGCGGCGTCTTCGGTGTCTGGGCTCCGGGTGAAGAGGTCGCCAAGCTCACCTACTTCGGACTGTATGCACTGCAGCACCGTGGACAGGAGTCCGCGGGCATCGCTGTGAGCAACGGTTCCCAGATCCTCGTCTTCAAGGACATGGGCCTCGTGTCCCAGGTCTTCGACGAAACCTCCCTCGGTTCGCTCCAGGGTCATATCGCGGTCGGTCACGCCCGCTACTCGACCACCGGAGCGTCCGTCTGGGAGAACGCTCAGCCCACCTTCCGCGCGACCGCCCACGGCTCGATCGCCCTGGGCCACAACGGCAACCTGGTGAACACCGCCGAGCTTGCCGAGATGGTCGCAGACCTCCCCCGTCAGGACGGCCGCGCCACCCAGGTGGCCGCGACCAACGACACCGATCTGGTCACCGCCCTGCTGGCGGGCCAGACGGACGACGACGGCAAGCCCCTGACCATCGAGGAGTCGGCCACCAAGGTTCTCCCGCAGGTCAAGGGCGCCTTCTCCCTCGTCTTCATGGACGAGGGAACCCTCTACACCGCCCGTGACCCGCAGGGCATCCGCCCGCTGGTCCTCGGCCGCCTGGAGCGCGGCTGGGTGGTCGCGAGCGAGACCGCGGCCCTCGACATCGTGGGCGCCAGCTTCGTCCGCGAGGTCGAGCCCGGCGAGCTCATCGCGATCGACGAGAACGGCCTGCGTACCTCCCGCTTCGCAGAAGCGAAGCCCAAGGGCTGTGTCTTCGAGTACGTCTACCTGGCGCGCCCGGACACGGACATCGCCGGCCGGAACGTCTACCTCTCGCGTGTCGAGATGGGCCGGCGCCTCGCCAAGGAGGCCCCGGTCGACGCCGACCTGGTGATAGCGACGCCGGAATCCGGCACGCCCGCCGCCGTCGGCTACGCCGAGGCCAGCGGGATCCCCTACGGCTCCGGCCTGGTCAAGAACGCCTACGTGGGCCGGACCTTCATCCAGCCCTCGCAGACGATCCGCCAGCTCGGCATCCGCCTCAAGCTCAACCCCCTCAAGGAAGTCATCCGGGGCAAGCGCCTGGTGGTCGTGGACGACTCGATCGTCCGCGGCAACACCCAGCGCGCGCTGGTCCGCATGCTCCGCGAGGCCGGTGCGGCCGAGGTCCACATCAGGATCTCCTCGCCGCCGGTGAAGTGGCCGTGCTTCTTCGGCATCGACTTCGCCACCCGGGCGGAGCTCATCGCCAACGGCATGAGCGTCGAGGAGATCGGCACCTCGCTGGGTGCGGACTCCCTCGCGTACATCTCGCTCGACTCGATGATCGAGGCGACGACCATCCAGAAGCCGAACCTCTGCCGTGCCTGTTTCGACGGCGAGTACCCCATGGAGCTGCCCGACCCGCAGCTGCTGGGCAAGCAGCTCCTGGAGACCGAGCTGGCCGGCGGCGCGGACGCCGCCGACGCGCTCCGCCGCCCCTAGCCGCGCGCCGGGGGCGGGGCGGGCCCCCGCCCCCCGGCGGGCGGGGCGGCCGCCCGGCTCGACCTGCGCCGGTCCCTGTCTTTCAGGCTTTTCCCAGGGGCCGGCATCTCACGCAGCACACGACACGAAAGCTCTCTCCTGTCATGACAGAGAAGACCACCGGTGCCAGCTATGCAGCCGCGGGCGTCGACATCGAAGCGGGAGACCGCGCCGTCGAGCTGATGAAGGAGTGGGTGAAGAAGACGCAGCGCCCCGAGGTCCTCGGCGGCCTCGGCGGCTTCGCCGGCCTCTTCGACGCCTCCGCCCTCAAGCGCTACGAGCGCCCGCTGCTGGCCTCCGCCACCGACGGCGTCGGCACGAAGGTGGACATCGCCCGTCAGATGGGCGTGTACGACACCATCGGCCACGACCTGGTCGCGATGGTCATGGACGACATCGTCGTCTGCGGTGCCGAGCCGCTCTTCATGACCGACTACATCTGCGTGGGCAAGGTCCACCCCGAGCGGGTGGCCGCCATCGTCAAGGGCATCGCCGAGGGCTGCGTCCTCGCCGGCTGCGCCCTGGTCGGCGGCGAGACCGCCGAGCACCCGGGTCTCCTCGGCCCGGACGACTTCGACGTGGCGGGCGCAGGCACCGGCGTCGTGGAGCACGACAACCTGCTCGGCGCGGATCGCATCCGTACGGGTGACGCGGTCATCGCGATGGCGTCGTCCGGCCTTCACTCGAACGGGTACTCGCTGGTCCGGCACGTCCTCTTCGACCGCGCCGGCATGTCCCTCGACCAGCACGTCGAGGAGCTCGGCCGGACCCTCGGCGAGGAGCTGCTGGAGCCGACCAAGATCTACTCCCTGGACTGCCTGGCCCTCACCCGTACGGCCGCGGTGCACGCCTACTCGCACATCACCGGCGGCGGCCTCGCGGCGAACCTCGCCCGGGTCATCCCCGACCACCTGCACGCCACGGTCGACCGGTCCACCTGGACCCCGGGCGCGGTTTTCGACCTCGTCGGCAAGGCCGGGCAGGTCGAGCAGCTGGAGCTGGAGAAGACCCTGAACATGGGCGTCGGCATGATGGCCGTCGTCCCGCAGGAGTCGGTGGACGTGGCCCTGACCGCGCTGGCCGACCGGGGCGTCGACGCCTGGGTCGCCGGCGAGATCACCGAGCGCGGCGGGCACACCGAGGGTGCGGAGCTGACCGGGTCGTACGCGAGCTGAGACAGCACGGAAACCCGGTCCGGGGCGGTGCCCTGGACCGGGTTTCGTGTATTGCTCTGAGCGCTGACGCGGATCCGGGTCAGCCGCTGGTGGTCACGCGATCACGCGGTGCCACCGGTGTGATGCGAACGTGAGACGTCAAGCGCCGCGACGCTGCTGAGTCGACGGGCCGGACTCGTCGTCCTCGTCCTCGTCGTCATCGCTGTTGTACAGCTCCGCGTACTTCGCGTACGGGTCGTCGTCGTCCAGCTCGTCATCGACGTCGACCGGCTCGCTGACAGGCAGCAGCGGCGTCGTCGGCGATGCGCCCAGCTCGTTGGCCAGACGCGCAAGGTCAGTGCCGCCGCTGTTGTACTTCAGCTGGCGGGCGACCTTCGTCTGCTTGGCCTTGGCCCGGCCGCGCCCCATGGCTCGACCCCCTCGGTGACGGGGCTCGACGGCCCCAGAGTCTGACACGCGTTCATGGTTCGGAGCGGGCTCTCCTCGGAGAGACCGTCCGTAGGGGTTTAACGGTACCTGTTTCCGCGGCCATACGGTACGCCGCCCGCATGACGTGCCTCGGAACAGGACCATCGAGGCGCCCCGTCCTCGCTGGTCAGCTGCGATTTTAACTCTTTCCTGGCGGCCGACCCGCCGAAGTGCAGTGAGTTCCGTCTCGCCGCACCCCGGCGGGCGCACCGGCAGGGGGCTAGGAGGCCTTCGCCGCCTTGGCCGCGCGGCCGTCGGCCATCCGCTGCTCGGCGATCCGGTCGGCCGCCGCAGCCGGAGGGATACCGTCAGCCTTTGCGCGAGCGAAGATTTCCAGCGTGGTGTCGAAGATCTTCGTGGCCTGGGCCTTGCACCGGTCGAAGTCGAAGCCGTGCAGCTCGTCCGCGACCTGGATCACGCCGCCCGCGTTGACCACGTAGTCCGGCGCGTAGAGGATGCCGCGGTCCGCGAGGTCCTTCTCGATGCCCGGGTGGGCGAGCTGGTTGTTCGCCGCACCGCAGACGATCGCGGCGGTGAGGGCGGGCACGGTCTCGTCGTTGAGGGCGCCGCCGAGCGCGCAGGGGGCGTAGATGTCGAGCCCCTCGGTGCGGATCAGCGCGTCCGTGTCGACCACGGCCGTCACCTGCGGGTGCTTGTCGAGGATCCGCCGCACCGACTCCTCGCGGACGTCGGTGATCACGACCTCGGCGCCGTCCTCCAGGAGGTGCTCGACCAGGTAGTGGCCGACCTTGCCGACGCCGGCCACGCCGACCTTGCGGCCGCGCAGGGTCGGGTCGCCCCACAGGTGCTGGGCGCTGGCCCGCATGCCCTGGAAGACGCCGAAGGCGGTGAGGACGGAGGAGTCGCCGGCGCCGCCGTTCTCGGGGGAGCGGCCGGTGGCCCAGCGGGTCTCGCGGGCGACCACGTCCATGTCCGCGACGTACGTGCCGACGTCGCACGCGGTGACGTAGCGGCCGCCGAGGGACTCGACGAAGCGACCGTAGGCCAGCAGCAGGTCCTCGGTCTTGATCTGGTCCGGGTCGCCGATGATGACGGCCTTGCCGCCGCCGAGGCCGAGGCCGGCCATAGCGTTCTTGTAGGACATGCCGCGCGAGAGGTTCAGCGCGTCGAGGACGGCCTCCTCGTCGGAGGCGTACGCGTGGAAGCGCGTGCCGCCGAGGGCGGGGCCCAGGGCGGTGGAGTGGATGGCGATGACGGCCTTCAGGCCCGTGGCACGGTCCTGGCACAGCACGACTTGCTCGTGGCCGCCCTGTTCCGAGTGGAACAGGGTGTGCAGGACGCCGTCGGTCATTTCGGTCACGGTGGTGACTCCCATGGAAGAGATGCGGCGGAAAGAACGCCCGCCCTGCGGGTGGGGGAGGGCGTGCTGGGAGCAGAGTAAGACCTGGAACGCGCCCGTAGGGGAGCTGTCCGTGGATCGGGACGCTCCCGGAGTACGGGGCGCTCCGGGTCCCGCTGTGCCCGTGGTCCGCCGCCGGTCCGGCGGAGTAGCGCCGGGTGGTGCGGGGGAGTACGAGAACGTGAGTGAATCCTCCGAGACCGGGCTGCCGTCGGCCCGTTCGGCGCCGACCGTCCCGTACGCCTCCTACCTGCGAGTCTACGAGCCGCTGGCGGCGTTCGCGGAGCCGGAGCGGACGCACTGGGCGGCGTACGCCCGGCGTGCGGCGGCGCCCACGGCCCAGGACGAACTGCGCCGATCGCTCGCCGAGTTGGTGCGGGTGCCGCTGGTGGGCGTGCCGGCGCACGAGAGCTCGGACGCCTTCACGGCCGAGGTGGACGGGGTACTGCTGGTGTGCCCGTGGCGGACGAGGCTGCGCGGCTGGCTGGCGCTCCAGGAGCTCGTGGAGCAGTTCCCGCTGCCGGTGCTGGACGCGGCGCTGCCGCCCGCCGCGCGGCGCAGGGCGGCCGAGGAGTACGAGCGCTGGCGGGAGCGCAATCCCGATGCGCGGCCGTGGATCCGCACCGGAGTGTGGCAGGTGCCACTGCGCTGGTTCGTCCTCGTGTCCGACGATGAGCGGGAGTACCTGCCGCAGGAACGGCTGCGCTACCGGACTCCGATGGTGCAGGCCCGGCGGCGGCTCGCGCGGGGGCTGCGCATCCTGCGGGAGACGCCGGGCTACGAGGCGCTCGCCGAGGGACTGGTGGAGGTCGGCACCTGGCTGGAGGAGTTCCACCCGCGGTCGATGGTCGAGCTGGACTACGGCGGGCTGGTCCACGCGCTGCCGGCGGACCGGCTGGCGGAGGACCGCTCGGCCCGGGACGTCGCGGCCGGGATCGCGGCGCTGAGGTCGGGGGACGAGGAGGCGGCGGCAGAGGTGTACGAGGAGCTGAGGGACCAGTGGCGCGAGGTCCGGGAGAGACTGTTCGCCAACTAGTTCGCCCGTCGCAGGGACGTGGCGAACCGGGAAACCGGTTTATCGGGTCGAAGGCCCGGGACCTACGTCCCGATACGGGCCATTGGCTCAAGCGTGACGGACTGCACTAAACACACCCTTGCGCCCTTCCCCTACCCTCGTGCCAAAATAGGACAAGGAGTCCGGGGAGGGTTCCTTCCGCCCAACTAAGGGCGGAATGCTCGGCATTGCACTCTACGGGGGGTCTGAGGACTCCTGATCGCTCTGTGACTGATCGTCACAGTGGGGTGACTGTCCGTTATAGGGCGGTCCATCGGCTTCCGACCGCTGATGAACACCTCGGAGGGCAATTCCATCGGTTTGGCCGTCGAGGCTGGACGGATGGTGTAGTTGTAGTGCCGAGGACAAGCCGTTCGTCCTATAACCGACTCGGCCCGCGTATGTCCATTTCGGGCAACGCGGGCCAAGGTGCAGAATTTAGAGGAAAGAACCGAGATGGTTCGGTTCTCCCGAGGAGGCCGCTCATGACCGCTCGCACCCCTGATGCCGAGCCGCTGCTGACCCCGGCTGAGGTCGCCACGATGTTCCGCGTGGACCCGAAGACGGTGACCCGCTGGGCCAAGGCCGGCAAGCTCACGTCCATCCGCACCCTGGGTGGGCACCGCCGTTACCGCGAGGCCGAGGTCCGTGCCCTGCTCGCGGGAATTCCGCAGCAGCGCAGCGAGGCCTGAGGTCGCGCTAGCACCCCGCTTTAACGGGGAGGAATCGGATCCCCCAATCCGATGAAACCCACATGGCTTCATGCGGCCGGACCTGCCCCAACAGGTTCCCGGCCGTTCGATCGCGCTGGACTCCGCCGGGTCCAGCGCGATCTTTTTTATGCCCTGGGGCACCCCGGCGGGGTGGGTGCCATTGCACATATTAAATTGAGGGCACGTATGGACGCGATAAATGTGCGGGTCCCGAAAACTCATGTGGTGACTCCTGTCACAGGGTGTCACCCTTGTGCATTCCCCAATGCACCCGTAAGGGGATGTCCCACGCACGGCGGGCCTCAGGCAGACGGGGGATTTGGGCGGATGGAGCCATTCCGCGGCGCGGCGGCGGGGTGAACCGCGGGGCCGACGGGACCCGTGGGACCGGTGGGTCCCCAGAGGTCGTTTCGGCGGCATCCGGCGGGCCTGTACGGCGCCGGGACCGCCCGGAAGTGCCCGTCCCGGCCGGCGGCTCCCCGGGAGGCCGGGAGGGGCTGCGCCGGGCGGCGTGCGAACGACGGGCGCCCTCATGCAGCAGAGCCCGCATCCGATCGGATGCGGGCTCTGCTCTTGTTGCGATCCTGACGGGACTTGAACCCGCGACCTCCACCTTGACAGGGTGGCGAGCTAACCAACTGCTCCACAGGACCTCGATGTGCGGCCGCGTTTTCCGTGGCTGCGCATCAGAACTGTACATCAGCGCGGGGGGTGCGTCGAACCGGCCGTCACGGGGCGGCCGCGTCCACCGCCTTCACGATCCGCTTGTCCGAGATCGGGTACGCCGTCCCGAGCGCGTGCGCGAAGTAGCTGACCCGGAGCTCCTCGATCATCCAGCGGATCTCGGTGACCTCCGGCGGGACCGGCCGCCCCTTGGGCAGCTGCTCCAGCAGCCAGGCGTACTCGTCCTGCATCTCGTGGACCTTCTCCATGCGCGTGGTGTCGCGCTGGACGGCCGTCGGCATCTGCTGCAGCCGCCGGTCCACCGCCACCAGGTAGCGCATCAGGTCCGGCAGCCGGCGCAGGCCCGTCAGGGTCACGAAGCCCGTCGGCACGAGGGCCGCCAGCTGCGTCCTCACGTCCTGCACGTTCGCCACCAGGGCCAGGCTGTTGGTGGCCTTCAGGCGGCGCTCACAGGCCTGCCAGGCGGCCAGCACCTGCTGCACTTGGGACACCGTCCGCACCGTCGTGTCCACGAGGTCCGCGCGCACGGCCTCGTAGAGCGCCCGGAAGCCCGCCTCGTCCCAGGCCGGCCCGCCGTGGTCGGCGATGAGCTTGTCGGTCGCCGCGGTCGCGCAGTCGTCGAACAGCGCCTGGATGGAGCCGTGCGGGTTGCGGGACAGGGCCAGCTTCTGCTGGTTCGTCAGGTGGTCCGAGGCGAACTTCGCCGGGTTCACCGGGATGTTCAGCAGGATCAGCCGCCGGGTGCCCAGCCACATCGCCTGCTGCTGCTCGGCCTCCGTGTCGAAGAGCCGAACGGACACGCTCGCACCCTCGTCCACCAGCGCCGGGTACGCCTTCACCGGCTGACCGGCCCGCCGGGTCTCGAAGACCTTGGTCAGCATGCCGATCGTCCAGTCGGTGAGCCCGGTGCGCTCCACCGACTCCCCGCCCGCCCGCTCGGCGGTGGCCGCCGCGGCCTTGGACAGGGCCTGGCGGGCCTTCGGCTTCAGCTTCAGCCGCAGGGCCTCCAGGTCCTTGTCCTCGGCCAGGTTCCTGCGGCGCTCGTCGATGATCCGGAAAGTGATCTTCAGGTGGTCCGGGATCCGGGAAAGGTCGAAGTCCTCGGCGGTGACGGGGACCCCGACCATCCGCTGGAGCTCGCGCGCCAGGGTCACCGGCAACGGCTCCTGGAGGGGCACGGCGGTGTCCAGGAAACGCCCCGCGAAGTTCGGCGCGGGCACGTAGTGCCGGCGGATCGGCTTGGGCAGCGACCGGATCAGCTCCGTGACCACCTCCTCCCGCAGGCCCGGGATCTGCCAGTCGAAGCCCTGGTCGGTGACCTGGTTGAGCACCTGGAGCGGGATGTGGACGGTCACGCCGTCCGCGTCCGCGCCGGGCTCGAACTGGTACGTCACCCGGAACTTGAGCTGCCCCTGCCGCCAGGAGTCCGGGTAGTCCGCCTTGGTGACCCCGGCCGCCTTCTCGGTGAGCAGCATCTCGCGCTCGAAGTCGAGCAGCTCGGGCTGCTCGCGCCGCTTGTGCTTCCACCAGGAGTCGAAGTGCGCCCCGGACACCACGTGCTCGGGGATCCGCTGCTCGTAGAAGTCGAAGAGGGTCTCGTCGTCGACGACGATGTCGCGGCGCCGGGCCCGGTTCTCCAGCTCCTCGACCTCGGTGAGCAGCTTGCGGTTGTCCGCGTAGAACTTGTGGTGGGTCCGCCAGTCGCCCTCGACGAGCGCGTTGCGGATGAACAGCTCGCGGGAGACCTCGGGATCGATCCGCCCGTAGTTGACCTTCCGCTGGGCGACGATCGGGACGCCGTACAGCGTGACCCGCTCGTACGCCATGACGGCCGCCTGGTCCTTCTCCCAGTGCGGCTCGCTGTACGTGCGCTTGATCAGGTGCTGGGCCAGCGGCTCGACCCACTCGGGCTCCACCTTGGCGTTGACCCGGGCCCACAGCCGCGAGGTCTCCACCAGCTCCGCCGACATCACGAACCGCGGCTGCTTCTTGAACAGCGCCGAGCCCGGGAAGACCGCGAACTTGGCGCCGCGCGCACCGAGGTACTCGTTCTTGTCGGTGTCCTTCAGGCCGAGGTGCGAGAGCAGGCCGGCCAGCAGGGAGACGTGGACGTGCTGCTCCGCCGCGTCCGTCTCGTTGACGTGGATGCCCATGCCCCGGGCGACCGTGCGCAGCTGCGAGTAGATGTCCTGCCACTCGCGGATCCGCAGGAAGTTCAGGTACTCCTGCTTGCACATCCGGCGGAAGGACGACGAGCCGCGCTCCTTCTGCTGCTCGCGGACGTACCGCCACAGGTTCAGGTACGACAGGAAGTCGCTGGTCTCGTCCTTGAAGCGGGCGTGCTGCTGGTCGGCCTGGGTCTGCTTGTCCGAGGGCCGCTCGCGGGGGTCCTGGATGGACAGCGCCGCCGCGATCACCATGACCTCGCGGACGCAGCCGTTCTTGTCCGCTTCGAGGACCATGCGGGCCAGCCGCGGGTCGACCGGCAGCTGGGACAGCTGGCGGCCCATCGGGGTGAGCCGCTTGCGCGGGTCCTTCTCCGCCGGGTCCAGGGCCCCGAGCTCCTGGAGGAGCTGGATGCCGTCGCGGATGTTGCGGTGGTCCGGCGGGTCGATGAAGGGGAACTTCTCGATCTCGCCGAGGCCGGCCGCGGTCATCTGGAGGATGACGGAGGCCAGGTTGGTGCGCAGGATCTCGGCGTCGGTGAACTCGGGACGGGCGTTGAAGTCGTCCTCGGAGTACAGCCGGATGCAGATGCCGTCGCTGGTACGGCCGCAGCGGCCCTTGCGCTGGTTGGCGCTGGCCTGCGAGATCCGCTCGATGGGCAGCCGCTGGACCTTGGTGCGGTGGCTGTAGCGGGAGATCCGGGCGGTGCCCGGGTCGATCACGTACTTGATGCCCGGGACGGTCAGCGAGGTCTCGGCGACGTTGGTGGCGAGCACGATCCGGCGGCCGGTGTGCTGCTGGAAGACGCGGTGCTGCTCGGCGTGCGAGAGGCGGGCGTAGAGCGGCAGCACCTCCGTGAAGCGGAGTTTCTTCTTGATGAGCGCGTCGGCGGTGTCGCGGATCTCGCGCTCGCCGGAGAGGAAGACCAGGATGTCGCCGGGTCCCTCGGCCTGGAGCTCGTCCACGGCGTCGCAGATCGCGGTGATCTGGTCGCGGTCGCTGTCCTCGGACTCCTCTTCCAGGAGCGGCCGGTAGCGGACCTCCACGGGGTACGTGCGCCCGCTGACCTCGATGATCGGGGCGTCGCCGAAGTGGCGGGAGAAGCGCTCCGGGTCGATGGTCGCCGAGGTGATCACGACCTTGAGGTCGGGGCGCTTCGGCAGCAGCTGGGACAGGTAGCCCAACAGGAAGTCGATGTTCAGCGAGCGCTCGTGAGCCTCGTCGATGATGATCGTGTCGTAGGCGCGCAGCTCGCGGTCCGTCTGGACCTCGGCGAGCAGGATGCCGTCCGTCATCAGCTTCACGAAGGTCGAGCCCGGGTCCACCTGGTCGGTGAAGCGGACCTTCCAGCCGACCGTCTGGCCGATCTCGGTCTTCAGCTCCTCGGCGATGCGCTCCGCGACGGTGCGGGCGGCGATCCGGCGGGGCTGGGTGTGCCCGATCATGCCCCGGACGCCGCGACCCAGGTCCATGCAGATCTTGGGGATCTGCGTGGTCTTGCCGGATCCGGTCTCACCGGCGACGATCACGACCTGGTGGTCGCGTATCGCCTCGGCGATCGCGTCCTTCTTCTGACTGACGGGCAGGTTCTCGGGGTAAGTGACCTCGGGCATCCGCGAGGCACGCGCGGCCAGCCGCGCGGCGGCCTTCTCGGCTTCCGCGGCGATCTCGTCGAGCACGGCCTGCTTGGCCTCGGGCTTGCGGATGCGGCGGGCGCCTTCGAGGCGGCGGCCGAGGCGGTGCGCGTCGCGGAGGGGGATCTCACCGAGAAGCGTCTGCAGGGCGGCGAAGGAAGTAGACATACCTGCTTGAGGATCTCACCCGCGGGTGCCGGGTGGCGAACGCATTTGTCGGGTGGACCCGTACCATTTCGGGACGAGTCCGTCGTCCCTCCCGCCGTGAGAGGCCCCACGTATGCCGAGCAGCGCGCACCGACGGGTGGTCGCCGTGCTGCTCGCGGCGGTGCTGGCGGTGTTCTGCGCCGTCGCGGGCGCGGGGTCGTCCGGTGTGGGGGTGTTCGGCGCCGGGTCGTCCTTCGGGGCCGTGGCTTTCGCGGGTGCCTCGGGTGCCTCGGGTGCCTCGGGTGTCCCGGCCGCTCCGGCCCGCTCGGGTGCCCCGGAGCTCAGGGAACGGGCCGTGGGCGTGCCGGCGGTCTCCGTCCCGGTTGCCGTCGCGGGCGGTGGGGAGCGGGGGCCGCGCTGCGCACCCGGACCCGCCGCGCCCGACCGGGCCCCGGCCGTACCGGCCCGGGCCGGCACCCACCTGGACCACGCCCTCGCCGCCTGCGCGCGTCCCGCCCTGCCCGGCGCCGCCGCTCCCCGTTCCGTGGCCGGTCCGCCGTGCGGTGCGCGGGGGCCCGACCGGCCGGCGCCGGGGCCGGTGGAGCTGTCCGTGATGCGGGTGTAGGAGGGCCGGCCGCACCGCCGGTCCGCCGCCCCCTTCCCCTTCACGGATCCACACAGCTCCGGAGCAGCCGTATGCCCGCTTCCCCTCCCTCTTCCTCTTCCTCTTCCTCTTCCTCCTCCCGTTCCTCGGCCCGGTCCGGGTCCTCCCGCAAGACCCTGCTGGCCTGCGCCGCTGTCGCGGTCGCCGCCGTGACCATGGGCCTGGTGTCCTGGCAGGCCACCGCCCCCGACAAGGCGCCCGCACGGAGCTCCGCGGCCGCCGATCCGCAGGCCGCCGGTTCCGGTTCCGGTTCCGAGCTGGCCAAGCTCGCCCGGCGCGACGGGGGCGACAAGCTGGCCCTCGGCCGGGCCGACGCGCCCGTCGTGCTGATCGAGTACTCCGACTTCAAGTGCGGCTACTGCGGGAAGTTCGCCCGTGACACCGAGCCCGAGCTGATCAGGAAGTACGTCGACGACGGCACCCTGCGCATCGAGTGGCGCAACTTCCCGATCTTCGGCGCCGAGTCGGAGGCCGCGGCGAAGGCCGCCTGGGCCGCCGGGCAGCAGGACCGGTTCCGGCAGTTCCACGAGGCCGCGTTCGCCCCGGGGGCCAAGGAGAAGGGCTTCGGTGAGCCGCGGCTGCTGGAGTTGGCCCGGGAGGCCGGTGTGCCGGACCTGGAGCGGTTCCGGCAGGACATGAACGGGGAGGCCGCGGCGGCAGCCCTGGAGAAGGACCGGGAGGAGGGGTACCGCATCGGGGTCAGCTCCACCCCGTCCTTCCTGGTCGGCGGGCAGCCGATCGCGGGCGCCCAGCCGTTCGGCACCTTCGCCGCCGTGATCGACCGGGCCGCGGCGAAGGCCCGGGCCGCGGCCGGGGCGGGCGCGGGGGCGGGCCGGTGACGGACATCGGCTACCTGGCGGCCCTGCTCGGCGGGCTGCTGGCGCTGCTCAGCCCGTGCAGCGCGCTGCTGCTGCCGGCCTTCTTCGCGTACTCGATCGCTTCCCCGTCGCGGTTGCTGGCACGGACCGTGATCTTCTACGCGGGCCTGGCGACCACCCTGGTCCCGCTGGGCGCGGCCTCCTCGACCGCCGGGCGGTTCTTCCACGGCCACCGCGAGGGGCTGGTGCTGGCCGGCGGCTCGCTGATCATCGTGCTGGGGCTGGCGCAGGTCCTGGGGCTGGGCTTCGCCCCACGGCGCATCTCTGAGCTGTCCGGGCGGATCCGGCCGACGACGGCCCTGTCGGTGTACGCGCTGGGCGCGGTCTACGGGCTGGCCGGGTTCTGCGCCGGCCCGATCCTGGGCAGCGTCCTGACGGTGGCGGCGGTCGGCGGGAACCCGGTGTACGGCGGCCTGCTGCTGGCCGTGTACGCGCTGGGGATGGCCGTGCCGCTGTTCGTGCTGGCGCTGCTGTGGGAGCGGTTCGACCTGGGGCGGCGGCGCTGGCTGCGCGGGCGCACGGTCCGGGCGGGCCGGCTGGAGCTGCACACGACCTCGCTGCTGTCCGGGCTGTTCTTTATCGTCCTGGGCGCGCTGTTCCTGTCGTTCGACGGGGCGAGCGCGCTGCCCGGGCTGCTGGACGTGGAGGACTCGTACGCGGTGGAGCAGCGGGTCCGGGCGGTCGCGGACGCGGTGCCGGACTGGGCGCTGCTGGGGCTGGTGGCCGTCGGGGCGGCCGTGGCCGCCCTGGTGCGCACGCGCCGCGGCACCCGGGTGGAGGAGCCGGTGGCGGAGCGGGCGGCGGAGTAACGCGGAAGGCCCCGTCCGATGGACGGGGCCTTCCTTCTGTGGCTGGGGCCGGGGTCGAACCGGCGACCTATCGCTTTTCAGGCGATCGCTCGTACCAACTGAGCTACCCAGCCACGAGACCGTTTCCGGCCTCAGCGATCCTGACGGGACTTGAACCCGCGACCTCCACCTTGACAGGGTGGCGAGCTAACCAACTGCTCCACAGGACCATGCAGTGTGCGAGAACAAGTCTTGCACACGGTAATGCGTACCCCCAACGGGATTCGAACCCGTGCTACCGCCTTGAAAGGGCGGCGTCCTGGGCCACTAGACGATGAGGGCTAAAGGCCCGCCGGGGCGCTTTCCAGCGCGTCGGGGACGTGAGAAGCATATGGGATGCGGGGAGGTATCGCCAAAACGGTTTCTCCCGGCGCGTGGGAGGCGCCCCGGCCGGGGGGACAATGACCGGGTGCTGGAGATGACACGCGAGGAGTTCGAGGAGCTCGTTTCCGAGGCGCTGGACCGCATCCCGCCGGAGCTGACCAGGCTCATGGACAACGTGGCGGTCTTCGTCGAGGACGAGCCGCCCGCGGACGACCCGGAGCTGTTGGGGCTGTACGAGGGGACACCGCTGACGGACCGCGGCGAGTGGTACGCCGGGGTGCTGCCCGACCGGATCACCATCTACCGGAACCCCACCCTGCGGATGTGCGAGGACCGGGAGGACGTGATCGCCGAAACGGAGATCACCGTGGTCCACGAGATCGCGCACCACTTCGGGATCGACGACGCCCGGCTGCACGCCCTGGGGTACGGGTGACCCGTCCCGGCCCAGGAGCGGGGGAGGCCGCGGGGGCTGCGGCGCCTGCGGGGGCCGAGGGGGTCGCGGCGATCGACCCGGACGTCGACCTGCACGTCCCCGCACAGCGCACCGAGCCGCAGGGGCCGGTGCTGGCGGCGATCGCGGTGGGCGGGGCGCTCGGGTCGTCGGCGCGCTACGGGTTGGAGCTGCTCTGGCCGCCCGGGCCGGTGGGCTTCCCGTGGGCGACGTTCTGGACCAATTCGGTCGGCTGCCTGCTGATCGGTGTCCTGATGGTGCTGATCGGCGAGGGTGGGCGGACCTCCCCGCATCCACTGCTGCGGCCGTTCGCCGGGGTGGGGGTGCTGGGCGGGTTCACCACGTTCTCCACGTACGCGGCGGGCTTCGCCCGGTTGTTGGACGGTGGCGAGGCGGAGCTCGCGCTGGCGTACGCCGGGCTCACGGTGGTGGCGGCGCTGGGCGCGGTCTGGGCCGCGGCGGCGGTGACGCGGTGTGCGGTGCGGGCCGCCGGCCGGCGGGCCCGGGCACGGGCGCGGGAGCGGATGCGCAGGCGGGCGCGGGAACGGGGGCGCGGGTGAACTGGCTGCTGGTGGTGGCCGGCGCGGTGGTCGGGGCGCCGCTGCGGTACCTGACGGACCGTGCGGTGCAGGCACGGCACGACTCGGTGTTCCCGTGGGGGACGTTCGCGGTGAACACGGCCGCCTGCCTCGTCCTCGGGGCGCTGACGGGGGCGACGCTGGCCGGTGCGGGGTCCCCGCGGTGGAGCCTGCTGCTGGGGACCGGGCTGTGCGGGGCGCTGAGCACGTACTCGACGTTCTCGTACGAGACGCTGCGGCTGGCCGAGACGGGCCGGCGGTTCCTGGCGGGGGCGAACGTGGTGGCGTCGGTGCTGGCCGGGCTGGGTGCGGTGGTGCTCGGTTCGCAGGTGGCGCGGCAGTTGTTCGCCTGAGCGCGCGGCCGGGCGCGCCGCGGCCGCCGGGGTGCGCCGGGCTGCGCCGGGCGGGTGACGGATTGCGGACAGCCGGTGTCCCCAAGGGCGTGTCTCTCACGGGGCAAAGGGAGTTGGGCATATTGACCCGCTGATCCGCGGATCCTGACAGCCCATCCGGAGGTGCCCCGTGCGCCAGTTGTCCGCTTCCCTCCGACTGGCCGTCACCGCGCTCGCGGTCGCGGCCAGTGCAGGCTGCATGAGCGTCGGCGCGGACGCCGCCAAGCCCGGGCCCTCCTCCCCGGCGGACCGCAAGTCCGCGGCCGAGGCCGGCGGAGGATCCGCTGCCGGGCGCGGTGCCGGACTGCACGGCACCGGGCACGGGGCGAAGGCCGGCGCGGCGGTCCCCGACGGCAGGACCTCCGAGGACGGCAAGGCCTCCGGGGCGACGGGAGCCTCCCCCAGCCCGGGTGCGCCGGCCGGGCGGCCGGGCCCTTCGCCGTCGGCGGGGCCGGGCGGCGGGGGCGGCGGCCAGGGGCCCCAGCAGCCGCCGTCCGGCGGGGGCGGGACCGGGGGTTCCGGAGGCTCGCCGGCCAGCCCTCCGGCCCAGTCGCCGACCCCGCAGCCGCCCGTGTCCTCCCCGACCCCGCCCACCCCGACGCTCCCGCCGCAGCCGGAACCCAGCACGTCGGCCACCGTGTAGCGCGGGGCGGGCGGCCGGGCGGGGGCGCCGGTGACGGGGCCCGCGGTCGGGGGCCGGCGGGTGGAAGGGCCGGGATCGCCGCAGGTCAGGACGGATCGGGCAGGAACGACTTGCCATACCCCCGGAAGGGTGCGTATGGTTATAGATCGTTTGATCCCATTGCCCGGCGCCGATCCGAAGCGCGCCGCGTGGCGCGTACTCTCCCTAGCCGTGGCTGACCGCATCGAGGCGGTCGATTTGCGATTCACGGAGTTTGGGCGCGTGCCGAGACTCCGGAAGGTTTCGCATTTCGCATGTCCATTTCCAGTTCTGACCGTGCCGTCATGCCCGAGAACGACTCGAACGAGATCGTCGACGCCGTTGAGGCACTCGTGGTGACCGAGGCCATGGAGGCCGCCGAGGCCGACGAGATCATCGAGGCCCTTGAGGCTGACGTGGCCGACGTGGATGACGACGCCGACGCCGACGACGTCTCCGAGCCCGAGATCACCTTCGCGGACCTCGGCCTCCCCGAGGGCGTCGTCCGCAAGCTCGCGCAGAACGGTGTCACCATCCCGTTCCCGATCCAGGCCGCCACCATCCCGGACGCCCTGGCCGGCAAGGACATCCTCGGCCGCGGCCGCACCGGCTCCGGCAAGACCCTCTCCTTCGGTCTGCCGACCCTGGCCCGCCTGGCCGACGGCTACACGGAGAAGAAGAAGCCCCGCGCCGTCATCCTCACCCCGACCCGCGAGCTCGCGATGCAGGTCGCGGACGCCCTCCAGCCGTACGGCGACGTCCTCGGCCTGAAGATGAAGGTCGTCTGCGGCGGTACCTCCATGGGCAACCAGATCTACGCCCTGGAGCGCGGTGTCGACATTCTCGTCGCCACCCCCGGCCGCCTGCGCGACATCATCAACCGCGGTGCCTGCTCCCTGGAGAACGTCGAGGTCGCGGTCCTCGACGAGGCCGACCAGATGTCCGACCTGGGCTTCCTGCCCGAGGTCACCGAGCTGCTCGACCAGGTCCCGGCCGGCGGCCAGCGCATGCTCTTCTCCGCCACGATGGAGAACGAGATCGGCACCCTGGTCAAGCGCTACCTGTCGAACCCGGTCAGCCACGAGGTCGACAGCGCCCAGGGCAACGTCACGACCATGACCCACCACGTCCTCGTCGTGAAGCCGAAGGACAAGGCGCCGGTCACCGCCGCCATCGCCGCCCGCAAGGGCCGCACCATCATCTTCGTCCGCACCCAGCTGGGCGCCGACCGCATCGCCGAGCAGCTCGTCGAGGCCGGCGTGAAGGCGGACGCCCTGCACGGCGGCATGACCCAGGGCGCCCGTACCCGCGTCCTCGCGGACTTCAAGGACGGCCACGTCAACGCGCTCGTCGCCACCGACGTCGCCGCCCGCGGCATCCACGTCGACGGCATCGACCTGGTCCTCAACGTGGACCCGGCCGGCGACCACAAGGACTACCTGCACCGCTCGGGCCGCACCGCCCGCGCCGGCAAGTCCGGTGTCGTGGTCTCCCTGGCGCTCCCGCACCAGCGCCGCCAGATCTTCCGCCTGATGGAGGACGCGGGCGTCGAGGCCTCGCGCCACATCGTCCAGGGCGCCGGCGCCTTCGACCCGGAGGTCGCCGAGATCACCGGTGCCCGCTCGCTGACCGAGGTGCAGGCCGACTCCGCGAACAACGCCGCCAAGCAGGCCGAGCGCGAGGTCGCCGAGCTGACCCGCCGCCTGGAGCGCACGACCCGCCGCGCCGCCGAGCTCCGCGAGGAGGCCGACCGGCTCGTCGCCCGCTCCGCCCGCGAGCGCGGCGAGGACCCGGAGACCGCGGTCGCCGAGGTCGCCGAGGCCGCCTCGGCCGAGGTCGCCGCTCACGTCGCCGCTGCCGCGGCCGCCGAGGAGCGCCAGGCCCGTCGCGAGGAGCGCCGTGACGACCGCGGTGACCGCCGCGACGACCGCGGTGACCGTGGCGGCTTCCGTCGTGACGACCGCGGTGACCGTCGTGACGACAACCGCGGCGAGCGTGGCGGCTTCCGCCGTGACGACCGTCCGTCGTTCAACCGTGACGACCGTGGTGACCGTGGTGGGTTCCGTCGTGACGACCGGGGTGACCGTCGTGACGACAACCGCGGCGAGCGTGGCGGCTTCCGTCGCGAGGAGCGTCCGTCGTTCAACCGTGACGACCGTGGTGACCGTGGTGGGTTCCGTCGTGACGACCGGGGTGACCGTCGTGACGACAACCGCGGCGAGCGTGGTGGCTTCCGTCGCGAGGAGCGTCCGTCGTTCAACCGTGACGACCGTGGTGACCGTGGTGGGTTCCGTCGTGACGACCGGGGTGACCGTCGTGACGACCGCGGTGGCTTCCGTCGCGAGGAGCGTCCGTCGTTCAACCGCGACGACCGTGGTGACCGTGGCGGCTTCCGTCGTGACGACCGCGGTGACCGCCGTGACGACCGTGGCGGCTTCCGCCGTGACGACCGCCCCTCCGGCGGCTTCCGCTCCGGCGCCGGCGACCGCCCGTACGGCCGCCGCGACGACCAGCGTCCGTCCGGCTCCTTCGGTGCCCGCCGCGACGACAAGCCCCGCTGGAAGCGCAACGGCTGACCTGCGCCGCCAGTGACCTGACGGTCCGGAAGGGCCCGTCCGACACCTCGTGTCGGGCGGGCCCTTCGCTTATCCGGACGGCGCGCTTCCGGCCGACTGGGGTACGGGTCCCGGAGGATGACGGGGCCGGTCGGTCGATACCCGATCGGCTGGCCGGTGCTGTCCGGCTATGCTCTGGGGTGAGCACGCGAGGGCCATTAGCTCAATTGGCAGAGCAGCGGACTTTTAATCCGTTGGTTGTCGGTTCGAGTCCGACATGGCCTACGGCTCGTGGGGGGGGGGGGGGGGGGGGGGGGGGGGGGGGGGGGGGGGGGGGGGGGGGGGGGGGGGGGGGGGGGGGGGGGGGGGGGGGAGGAGGGGGGGGGCTT